>NZ_JAGQDB010000018.1:0-30894 GCF_024346495.1 Cyanobium sp. A1C-AMD
AGGCCCTCGAGGAGGCCCGCACGCCGCCCTTTGGCGCCGGCAGCCGCATGGTGGTGCTGCAACGCAGTCCGTTTTGCAGCCAGTGCCCAGCTGAACTGGCCGAGCGTTTCGAGGCAGCCCTGGCCCAGGTGGCCGATGGCTGCCATCTTGTGCTGGTGAGTTCCGGCAAGCCGGATGCCCGGCTGCGCACCACCAAAGCCCTGCAGAAGCTGGTGAAGGCTGGCCAGGCCAGCGAGCAAAGCTTTGCCCTGCCAGCCATCTGGGACGGCGCCGGCCAGGTGGAGCTGGTGAGCCGCACGGCCCGGGAGCTGGGGCTGAAGCTGGAGCCAGCCGCAGCTGCAGCCCTCTCCGATGCCATCGGCAACGACAGCGCTCGCCTCGCCAGCGAGCTTGAAAAGCTCAGCCTCTACGCCAATCCCATCACCCTCGCCGCCGTGCAGGCCCTGGTGGGCGGTCAGACCACCAGCTCCCTCGCCGTGGGCGATGCCCTGCTGGCTGGCCAGCCAGCCGACGCCATTGCCCGGCTCGATGCCCTGTTGGAGGCCAACGAACCGGCCCTGCGCATCGTTGCCGCCCTCAGCAGCCAGATCCGCGGCTGGCTTTGGGTCACCCTGCTCGACCAACAAGGTGAAAGCGACGTAGCGGTGATCGCTAAAGCGGCCGGCATCGGCAACCCCAAACGCATCTACGTGATGCGCAAGCAGATCCGCGGCCGCCAGCCCGCCGTCTTCCTGCGCCTGCTCAGCCAGCTGCTTTCAGTGGAGGCTGCCCTGAAGCGGGGCAGTGATGCGGGCGATGCCTTCCGCGACGGCTTCCTGCTCAACGCTTAAGAGATCAAGACGGATAATTAGTCCTTCTTTCACTGACGCCAACCGCCGCACCCCGCCATGGCCCTGCTGGTTCAGAAGTTTGGCGGCACCTCGGTGGCCGATGTGGAGCGCATTCAGGCAGTGGCCCGCCGCATCGCCCGCAGCCGTGAAGACGGCCACGAGCTGGTGATTGTGGTTTCAGCGATGGGCCACACCACCGACCAGCTCACCGGCCTAGCCCGCGCCATCAGTAGCAACCCACCCCAGCGGGAGCTGGACATGCTGCTAGCCACCGGCGAGCAGGTATCGATCGCTCTTCTTTCCATGGCACTGCACGCCGAGGGCGTGCCGGCGGTGTCGATGACAGGCACCCAGGCGGGCATCGTCACCGAATCGGCCCACGGCCGCGCCCGCATCCTGGAGATCCGTACCGAACGGCTACGACGCCTACTCGCTGATGGTCAGGTGGTGGTGGTGGCTGGTTTCCAGGGCACCAGCAGCGGCGCCGGCGGCACCCCCGAGATCACCACCTTGGGCCGCGGCGGCTCCGACACCTCGGCGGTGGCCCTGGCAGCAGCCCTGGGCGCCGATACCTGCGAGATCTATACCGACGTCCCTGGGGTTCTAACCACCGACCCCCGCAAGGTGGCCGACGCCCAACTGATGGCCCAGGTGAGCTGCGATGAAATGCTCGAGCTGGCCAGCTTGGGGGCTTCGGTGCTGCACCCGCGGGCGGTGGAGATCGCCCGCAACTACGGCGTGCCCCTAGTGGTGCGCTCCAGCTGGAGCGAGCAGGCCGGCACCCTGCTCACCAGCGGCGCCCCCAGGCCAATTGGCCATGAGGGGCTGGAGCTGGGTAAGCCGGTGGATGGCGCCGAACTCCTAAAAAACCAGGCCGTGCTGGCCCTCGCCCACGTGCCCGACCGGCCCGGAGTGGCAGCCCAGCTGTTCGAGGCCCTCGGCGCCGCCGGCCTCAACGTGGATCTGATCGTGCAAGCCACCCACGAGGGCAGCTCGAACGACATCGCCTTCACCCTGGCCGCCGCTGAATGCGACCGGGCCCAGCTGGTGTGCCGCGAGGTGCTGGCAGGGCTGGGCGCGACCCTCAACGATGGCGGCGCCCAGCTGAGCGCCGAAGCCGGCTTGGCCAAGCTGAGCATCTCTGGAGCCGGGATCATGGGCCGGCCAGGGGTGGCTGCGCGGCTGTTCGACACCCTGGCCCGCTCAGGCATCAACCTGCGCCTGATTGCTACCAGCGAGGTGAAGGTGAGCTGCCTGGTGGCTGGAGACCAGGCGGATCGGGCCCTGCGGGCCGCTGCCGAAGCCTTCGAGCTGCCTGATCAGCAGCTGCGCCGCGATCCCAGGCCCTGCCATCAGGGGGATCCGGCCGTTCGCGGCGTTGCCCTCGACCGCGATCAGGCCCAGGTGGCAGTGAGGCGCCTGCCCGATCGCCCTGGCACCGCCGCGGCCGTCTGCCGCACCCTGGCCGACGCCAGCATCAGCCTCGACGCGATCGTGCAATCCGAGCGCACCCACGCGGGGCCAAGCCGCGATATGAGCTTCGTGCTCAAACGCGACGATCTGACGCGGGCACAGCAGACCCTGGCGCCCCTACTGCGGCAATGGCCCGGCTCCAGCTTCGAGGAGGGGCCCGCCATAGCCCGAATCAGCGCAGTAGGGGCAGGTATGCCATTCACCCCAGGCACCGCGGCCCGCATGTTCCGCTGCCTGGCTGACGCAGGCATCAACATCGAACTGATCGCCACCAGCGAGATCCGCACCAGCTGCGTCGTAGCCGAAACCGATGGGGTAGCAGCTCTACAGGCAGTGCACGCCGCATTTGCACTTGGAGGCATCGCGCAACATCGGGCCGAAGGCACCGTGGCGCCTGACGAGGTCGAGACGCCTAATTAAGTCCTCCCCACCAACTTCTGGCGCAGGTTTTTAATCTTGTCGCGCAAGTTGGCAGCCTCTTCAAACTGGAGGTTTTTGGCGGCGCCCTTCATCTTCTCTTCAAGCTGCTGAATTAGCTCCGGCAGGGCATCTAGGGGCACATTGTTGTGCTCGGCCTGCTCGGTGGCCTCCTCCAGCTGGTCGTCGTTGAGCCGCCGTGACATCTCCAGAAAGGAGAGAATCGAATTGCCGGCCCGCTTGCCTGCAGGGGTGGGGGTGATGCCGTGCTCAACGTTGTAGGCGTGCTGAATGGCGCGGCGACGCTCGGTTTCAGAGATGGCCTTAGCCATCGAATCGGTGAGGTTGTCAGCATAAAGAATCGCCATGCCCTCGATGTGGCGGGCAGCCCGGCCAATGGTCTGAACCAAGGAGCGCTCGGCCCGCAGGAAGCCCTCCTTATCGGCATCAAGAATCGCCACTAGCGACACCTCAGGCAGGTCCAATCCTTCCCGCAGTAAATTCACCCCCACCAGCACGTCGTATTCACCATTTCTGAGATCTTGGATGATCTCAATCCGCTCAATCGAATGAATCTCGGAGTGCAAATAGCGCACTCGCACGCCATTTTCAGCCAGATAATCGGTTAGATCTTCGGCCATGCGCTTGGTGAGCGTGGTCACAAGCACTCGCTCGTTCTTCTCCGCCCGCACCCGGATCTCGCCGAGCAGGTCGTCCACCTGTCCCTCACTGGGGCGCACCTCCACGATCGGATCGAGCACCCCGGTGGGGCGGATCACCTGCTGCACAATCTGGCCACTGCTCTGCTCCATCTCCCAGTTGCCTGGGGTGGCACTCACAAAGATCGTCTGCTGGGCCTTCTCCCAGAACTCCGAACCCTTGAGCGGCCTGTTGTCGGCAGCACTGGGCAGGCGGAAGCCGTGCTCAATCAGCACCTGCTTACGCGACTGGTCGCCGTTGTACATCGCCTGCAGCTGGGAGCAGGTGACGTGGCTCTCATCCACCACCAGCAGCCAGTCTTTAGGGAAATAGTCGATCAGGCATTCCGGCGGCGTGCCCGCCTCTCGCCCGGCCAAATGGCGGGCGTAGTTCTCCACGCCATTGCAGTAGCCCACCTGCTCGAGCATCTCCAGGTCATAGGTGGTGCGCTGCTCCAGCCGCTGGGCCTCAAGGAGCCGCCCCTGACCGTTGAGTACATCGAGCCGTTCACGCATCTCGTTGCGGATGGCCAAAATCGCGTCCGCCAGCCGCTCCTTTGGCGTCACAAAGTGCTTAGCCGGATAGATATTGATTGTGTCGAGGCTTTGCAGGATCTCCCCGGTGGTGGGATCCACGTAGCGGATCGCCTCCACCTCATCACCAAAGAGCTCAATACGCACCAGCCGGTCTTCATAGGCCGGGCCGATCTCCAGCACATCTCCCCGCACCCGAAAACGGCCGCGGGAAATCTCCAGGTCGTTGCGGGAATACTGGTTGTTTACCAACTCCCGCAAAGAGCCTCGCAAATTGAGGGTCTCGCCCACCTTGAACTTGACGGCAGCCTTTAGATATTCACTGGGAATACCTAAACCATAGATACAACTAATAGAAGCCACCACGATCACATCGTTGCGCTCAAACAGCGAACGGGTTGCCGAGTGGCGCAGCATGTCGACCTCTTCGTTGATCGAAGCTGTTTTGGCGATGTAGGTGTCGGAGACAGCCACATACGCCTCCGGCTGGTAATAGTCGTAGTAGCTGATGAAATATTCAACAGCATTATTCGGGAAGAACTCCCGCAGCTCATTGCAGAGCTGGGCCGCCAAGGTTTTGTTGTGGGCCAGCACCAAAGCAGGGCGCCCGGTCTGGGCGATCACATTGGCGATCGTGAAGGTCTTGCCGGTGCCGGTGGCGCCTAGCAGGGTCTGGTAGCGCTCGCCCCCATCAACACCCTGCACCAGCCCGGCAATGGCCGTGGGCTGATCTCCCTTGGGTTGGTAGGGGGCGTGGAGTTCAAACGGAACCATGCCCCCATTCTCGGGGTCAAACCACCGGAGCTGTGGTGATTAGGGCAGCTGCGCGAGTGAAGTCGACATCAAGGCCAAGGATCCGCAGGATCACGGCCGACAACACGGCATAGACAACGCCGCCGAGAATCGCGCTCACCACTCCGTTTTTGAGGCGGAATCCCTTGATCAACCAAGCCGCCAGACCAAACAGCACCACGGTGATTGCCCAGTTGAACAGCAGGCTCACCGGACTGATCAGGCCCCCCAGGCTGGTGACCGCCCACACCGGCCCCAGCAGCAGCTTCAGCGGCCAGATCAACAGGGTGCCCAGCAAGCCGATCACCACAGCGGAAAGCATGGCGATCGGGAAACTGCTCACCTCCACTCCCAAGGGAAGCCAGGCCACAATCAACAGCACAATGGCCCGAATCGGCCACTGCAATAGCCACATCAAAGAACCCATGAAAACGATGCGGGGATAATTGCCGCAAAGTAGTCATGGGTTCAGGCAGAAACCACTGAGCTTGGCGTTAAGCAACAACGATTGCGCCTGCAGGCATTCCCAGTGCCTCGCGTAGGCCGCGCACGACGGCCACCATGGCCAGCGGGTCGTTCAGCTTGTTGATCGCCGAACCAACCCCCACACCGGCGGCACCGGCGGCGATCGCCATCGGCACGGTAACGGCGGAAAGGCCAGAGGCACACAGCACCGGTGCGGCACTACCCGCTTCAACACTGCCAGCCGCAATCAAGGCGCGGCTGATGCTGTGGGCAGCGGCCAGGGTTGGAGCCGCCTTCTCAATTAGACCGAGGCTGCCGGCGCTGAAGGGCTTAGCGCTTGTGCCACCTTCGGTTTGGATGATGTCGGCACCGGCGGCCACCAGATCCACCGCCAGCTGCTCCTGCTGATCGAGGGGCAGCACATGGGGCACGGTGACGCTCAACACCACCTCGGGCAGCAACTCGCGAGTGCGGCGGGTGAGCTCAAGCACTTCGGCGGCATCGAAGATGCGACCGAGGGGATAAAAGGCGTCGTAGTTGCCAATTTCAACCATTTCCGCCCCGGCAGCCACAGCAGCGGCAAACAGCTCGGGCTCAACTGCGCTCACGCAGATTGGCAAACCGCTCACTGCAGCGGCCAGCTGCACCAGCTCCGGATCGCAGGCCACATCGATCAAATCGGCTCCGCCTTGGCCAGCGGCCCGGCAGATCCGCTCCACACTGGCAGCATCAAAATTGGTGAGACCAGCGATCACCTTGAGCAGGCGGCGATCAGCAAGCGCGGCTTGCAGGGCGGAGGGCAGCTGCTCAAGACGCGACTTCGCAACCATGGAAACGCAAGATTTGAATAGTGAATCGATTCTCCCACCCGGGCCGCGCTGGAGCCCGGACCACCTGCGGCTGCATCGCCATCTGCGTCACCATCCCGACCTGTTGCCGGCGGGAGCGCCGCTGCTGCTAGCCATCTCGGGTGGTCAAGATTCCATGGCCCTGCTGGCCCTGCTACGCGACCTGCAGCGCCTGCACCAATGGCCGCTGCACCTCTGGCACGGCGACCACCGCTGGCGGCCGGAGTCGGGCCAGGTGGCAGCGGAGCTGGCCGGCTGGTGCAGCGACCAGGGGCTCGAGCTGCACGTTTCCTCCTGGCTGAGGCCGCTGGAGGCAACCAGCGAAGCTGACGCCCGCCACTGGCGCTACGGCCAGTTGGCTGAGCAGGCCAGATGTTTGGGGGTGGGCCATGTGGTGACCGCCCACACCGCCAGCGATCGAGCCGAAACTCTGTTGCTGCACCTAGCCCGAGGAAGCCATCGCCGCGGCCTGGCGAGCCTGCGCAGCCTGCGCCCCCTCACCAGCCCATCGAGCCCGACCACCCATCCAAGCGAGCCAATCGCGCTGGCGCGGCCGCTGCTGCCCTTCTCCCGGGCCGACACCACCCGGCTTTGCGAGCAACTGACGCTGCCCGTGTGGCACGACCCGAGCAATACCGACCGCCGCTACAGCCGAAACCGAATCCGGGCCGAGGTGGTACCCGTGCTGGAGGAGCTCCATCCCGGCGCCGCCAAGAGGATCAGCGCCCAAGCAGAGCGGCTGGTGGAAGAGGTGGAGAGCCGCAACGAATTAGTGAATCTGGCCCTGCAAACTCTAAAAACAGCCGGGAGTCAGGCTGGGACACCAGGCCTACAGCGCCAGGAGTTGGGCCACCTAGCCGTAGCCAACCAGCGCCAACTGCTGCATCACTGGCTTGAGCAAAGCACCAGGCTGGCGCTCCCTGCCAGGCAACTCGAAGAACTATTGCGGCGGCTACAACCGGGCCATCCCCCAGGCCAGGCAGACCTAGGCGCGGATTGGCAGCTGCGCTGGGATCGCTGCACACTGTGGCTGCACCATCCCGCCGCACACCTGCCGCAATGACAACCTCGCCGAACTCGCTGCAACAGCGTTATGAGGCCATTGAGCGGGTTTACAGCGAACGCCAATGGGACGATGTGGCCCGCTTAAGCGAGGAGCTGCTGCTTGAGCTGCCCAACGAGCCCGCCGACCCCCTGCGCCAAAGACTGCAGCTCTTACTAGGCCACACCTACCTCTACGGCTACCAAGACAGAGCTACAGCAACCGGTTTTTACAGCCGCGTTCGAGCAGCCACGCAAGAACCCGTACTCCGGGATATCGCCGACCAGGGGCTGGAGCAATGCGCCAGCCAGGCAGCACAACTGGAAGTTGCACCGGAGCAAGCCTCGAATGCACCAAGCACTGGAGGCCAAGCCTTCCCCTTCGGCAATGAGCCAGTAGCGGGCGGAACAGTAATTACCAGCTCTGGCTCGGCCATGCCCTGGATGGAGCAACTTGGAGGCATCGAGGCGGCGGAGGTTCAGGTGCCCGTGCCGGCGCAGGTGCCGAATCTGGTAGTTGAAGTGGTCGATGAGCCAGAGCTGATCGAGGTGGCCCAGGCAGATGCGGCGACTGCTCAAGAGCTGGACGTCGCCGTGAGCAAAGAGAGCCTGGCTGAGCCAGAAGAGCGTTTTGCCAAGCAAGTCGGGGGACCTAGCCCCGAGGAGTTCGCCGAACTCTCCAAGGGGCTGCTGCGAGTGGTGATCCGCTGAGCTGGTGCTGGGGCCGATCAGCCCGCAATAGCTGCTGAACGGCGGCGCCGGGTACGGCCGGCGGGTTCCGGCTCGAGCTCTGCTGGGGCTGGGGCCGAAACCTCAGCAACTACAGCGGCTGGGGCGGCAGTAGGAGCAGACACAGGCGTGGCGGCAGGGGCGGCAGCTCCAACGGCAACCAGCTGACGCTGGGGTGCCGGCACGGCGCCATCACGGCCACGACCACCTCCATCACGGCCGCCTGCATCACGGGCAGAGCGACCCCGGGGAGCGGGGCGGCTGTCGGGTTCGGCGTCGGCGCGGCCCTTGTAAGCAGGCGTACCGGCAGGGGCTGGCTGCACCAGGCAAATGATCAACGGCTCCACCTGGAGCTCGCGGCGCAGGCGGCGTTGCAGACCCACCTCTACCTCTCGCTGCACACCGACCCAATCCACCTCAGGGGCCTTGCCACCGGTGTTGCGACAGAGCTGATTCCAGCGATTTTCCAGCACCCAGCCGATTTCGCGCTCGGCCCACATCGAGAGTCTGCGGGCATCAGCAGTGGTGACGACACCACGGATATTCACCCGCGGCGGCGCAGCCATCACACCGTCGGTGCTGATCACCGCAAGCAGAGTGATAACGCCGTCTTCTGCCAGCTGCTGGCGCTCCTTCAGCACCCGGGCATCAACAATGCCGTTGCGGGACGCATCCAGCAGTTCGATGCCGGCCTTGACGGGGTCGCCTTTACGGATCGAATCGGCAGTGAGCTCCACCACATCACCGTTGTCGATGATGAGCATGTTGTCGCCTGGTACCCCCATCGACTGGGCGGTTTTGCTGTGGGCCACGAGCATGCGGTGCTCGCCATGCACGGGCACAAAATACTTGGGCTTGGTTAGGGCCAGCATCAGCTTCTGGTCTTCCTGGAAGCCATGGCCAGAGACGTGAATACCCTCGCCCTTGCCATAAACCACCTTGGCGCCGAGCATCATCAGCCGGTCAATGGTGTTCACCACCGAGATGGTGTTGCCAGGGATCGGGCTGGCCGAGAAAATAATCGTGTCGGTGCTTTTCACCTGCACCTGGGGATGCTCACCACGGGAGATGCGGCTCAAAGCTGCCAGGGGCTCACCCTGGCTACCAGTCATCAGCAACAGAGTTTCGCGGTCGGGCAGATCGCGTATCTGCTTGATCGGCACAAAAAGATCATCGGGGGCGCGCATGTAACCCAACTCCCGCGCCTTGGCAATAACGTTGAGCATGGAGCGGCCCAGCAGTCCCACCTTGCGGCCGTTCTTGAGGGCAAGCTCCAGGATCATCGACACCCGGTGAATCGAGCTGGCGAAGGTGGTGATGATCACCCGGCCTTCAGCCTGGGAAATATGGCGATCCAGGCAAGGGAACACTGAACGCTCGGGAGGGCAGAAGCCCGGCACCTCGGCGTTGGTGGAGTCGCTGAACAGGCAAAGCACCCCCTTGTCGCCGTAATGGGCGAGGCGAGCCATGTCGAAGGTCTCGCCATCCACCGGTGTGTGGTCAAATTTGAAGTCGCCGGTGAAGATCACCGTGCCCACAGGGGTGGTGATGGCCAGCGAGAAGCTGTCGGCCATCGAGTGGGTGTTGCGGATGAACTCCACTGAAAAATGTTGGCCCACCTTCACCACATCGCGGGGCGCGACGGTTTGAAGGATGGTGCGATCCATCACACCGGCCTCCTCCATCTTGCCGGTGAGCATGGCCAGCGCTAGGCGCGGTCCATGAATCACGGGGATGCTGAAGTTTTTAAGGTGGTGGGCAATACCACCAATGTGATCTTCGTGACCGTGGGTCACGATCATGCCGCGAATCCGCTTCTGGTTTTCCTTGAGATAGCTGGTATCTGGCATCACCACATTGACGCCATGCATCCCATCACTTGGGAAAGCCAATCCAGCATCCACCAACATGATGTCGTCGCCGTACTCGAACACGCAGGTGTTCTTGCCGATCTCGTGCAGGCCGCCCAGGGGAATCACCCGCAGGTGGGGGGGCTTGGTGGCAATCTGACTGGTGCCCTGGGCTCTGCCGTTGGAACTGGTCATGGAGAAGGAGTTTTAGGGAAAAGGAACAAACTGAATCGATCTGGTCTCAAGCCTTGGCGTCAGGTAGGACGCAGGGCGGCCAGGGTTTCGGAGAGGCGTTGTCGCACGTCGGTGGTGGCGGAAAGCAGGGGAAGACGGGGTGCACCCACGGGCCAGCCGCTGAGCTCCAAGGCGGCTTTGACGGGGATCGGGTTGGTGCTGCAGAAAAGGGACTTGCACAGCGGCAGCAGCTGGTCGTGCAGAGCCAGGGCCTGGGCCAAATCCCCCGCATAGAAGGCGCGCACCATGGCGCTGATCTCAGCGCCGGCCAGGTGGCTGGCCACACTCACCACTCCCACAGCACCAACGGCAAGCATCGGCAGGGTGAGGGCGTCGTCACCGCTATAAATCGCCAGACGGTCGCCGCACAGGGCCCGCAGGGCGCTCACTTCTTCTGTGCTGCCGCTAGCAGCCTTGAAACTCACCACGTTGGCGCAGTCGAGCAAGCGGGCCACGGTGGCTGGCTCCAGGCTGGTGCCTGTACGACCAGGGATGTTGTAAAGCATCAGGGGCAGCTGGGGTGCCGCCGCTGCCACAGCGCGGAAATGGGCCTCAAGGCCGTCCTGGGGGGGCTTGTTGTAGTACGGCACTACCACTAGGGCGCCGTCCGCACCGAGGGCCGCCGCCTGCCGCGTCGCCTCCACCGCTTCGGCGGTGCAATTGCTGCCACTTCCCGCCAGCACGCTGGCCCGATGCCCAACCGCTTGCTTCACGGCAACTAAAAGAGCGTGCTGTTCGTCCCAGCTGAGCGTGGGTGATTCGCCAGTGGTGCCGCACACCACGATTCCATCGGAGCCCTGGTTGATCAGATGCTCTGCCAGCTGGGCCGCAAGGCCCAGATCCACCGAACCATCGGCGGCGAAGGGGGTCACCATCGCCGTCAGCACGCGGCCAAATAGCGGAGTGGCTGGCTGGATAGGGCTCAAGCAGCACCTCCGGGCAAAACCGCTTCAGTTCCAGCCGCCGGACCCTGGATCAACAGCTCGGCAATCTGGATCGCATTGAGAGCCGCACCCTTGCGGATCTGATCACCGCAGAGCCACAGCTCCAGGGCATTGGCATCACTGAGGTCCTGGCGGATACGTCCCACCGCCACCGGATCGCGGCCCGTCACATCCGTGGGCATCGGGAAACGGTTGGCCTCAAAGTTTTCCAGCAGCTCCACGCCGGGGGCATCAGCCAGCAGGGCTCTGGCCTCCTGCACCGGGAAGGGCTCATGAAATTCAATATTTACAGCCTCTGAATGGGCCCGCAGCACCGGCACCCGCACACAGGTAGCCGAAAGTCGCAGCTCCGGCGTGCCCATGATCTTGCGGGTTTCGTTGAGCATCTTCAGCTCCTCCTCGCAATAACCGTTGTCCTGCAGCGGAGAGTTGTGCAGAAAAAGGTTGAAGGCCAGGGAGTGGGGCAGCACCTCACTCACTGGCTCACCTCCATCGAGCACGGTCCGGCTGAGCTGGCGCAGCTCCTCCATCGCGCGGGCACCGGCGCCGCTGGCGCTCTGATAAGTGCTCACCAGCACACGCCGAATTGCCCGACGCGCCGCCAAGGGGGCCAAAACCAGGGTGAGCAGAATTGTTGTGCAGTTGGGGTTGGCAATGATGCCCCGATGGGCAAAAGCAGCCTCGGGGTTCACTTCTGGAACCACCAACGGCACCTCCGGATCCATTCGGAAGGCGCTGGAGTTATCGATCACCACGGCGCCAGCCCGGGCCGCCACCGGGGCCCACTGGCGCGACACCGAGCCGCCCGCTGAAGCCAACACCACATCCACCCCTTCAAAAGCTGAGGCGTCCACGGGCCGGATCGCCAGCGATGTGCCCTGCCAGGCAAGGCTTTGACCAGCGGAACGGGGTGACGCCAGGGGAATCAGCTCAGCCACAGGAAAGTCGCGCTCAGCGAGCAGCTCGAGTAATTCCTGGCCAACGGCACCGGTCGCACCGAGCACCGCAACCCTCAAGGGGCGACTGGGCAGGCAGGGAGATGGCGGGGCAGGGAAGGGCTGGGCGGCGGTCAAGGGAGCGAGAAAGGAATCAAAACTCGGTGGCGGAGCTGGTGATCAAACGTCAAACCAGCTAGGGGCGGAAAGCTGCAACAAAGAAACCGGCCATGGTCGAAGCCGTTGTTTGCTGATTCGGGACCTATCGCTTTCGTCGTGCGCCGAACTGACAATACGCGCTGGGAGCTCGGAACGGCCGCTTTCTAGGATCGGGGTCTGCAACTGTTTTCCATGAGCTCAGCCTCCGCCCCCGCCGCCAGCCCGCTGTCGATAAAAGCCAGTCCCCGTCCGGGCAGCCGCGTGGCCCTCGAGGTGGCCATCCCCGGCGGCCGCAGCCAGGCCAGCTATGACGCCGCCGTGGACAAGCTGAGTCGCAGCATCAAGCTTCCCGGCTTTCGCAAGGGCAAGGTGCCCCGGCCCGTGTTGCTCCAGCAGATCGGCCCCCTGCGCATCCGCGCCACCGCCCTAGAAGACCTAGTGGACGCCGCTTTCCGGGATGCTGTTAGCCAAGAAATGGTGGCAGCCATCGGCAGGCCCGAGCTCACCGAAGGCTTTGAAGTCGTGATGGAACGCTTCGAGCCCGGCAGCGCCCTCACCATCACCCTGGAGCTCGACGTCGAGCCCACACCAAAACTCAAGTCCACCAAGGGGCTAAAGGCTGAGGCCGAGGCAATCAGCTTCGATCCAGCCCGCATAGATGAACTGATCGAGCAGTCGCGCAAGCAGCTGGCCACCCTGGTGCCGGTAGAAGGCCGCCCCGCCGCCAGCGGCGATGTGGCGGTGCTCAGCTTCAGCGGCATCTACGTGGATAGCGGCGAGGCCATCAGTGGTGGCAGCAGCGATGCCATGGAAGTCGAGCTGGAGGAGGGCCGGATGATCCCCGGCTTCGTAGAGGGCGTAATCGGCATGGCTATCGGCGCTAGCAAAACCATCGACTGCCAGTTCCCGGAGAGCTACCCCCAAGAGGAGGCCGCCGGCCGCCAGTCGCGCTTCGAGATCAGCCTGAAAGACCTCAAGTGCCGGGAACTACCCGCCCTTGACGACTCCTTTGCCCAGCAGGCCAGCGACAAAGCCACCCTGGCCGAACTGCGCAGCGATCTGGAAACCCGCCTCAAGGACGACGCCGAGCGCCGGGCTAAGGCCAGCCGCCACGACGCCCTGCTCGCTGCCCTAGTGCAAGAGCTTGAAGTGGAACTACCCGAAACCCTGGTTCAACAGGAAATCCGCAACCTGGTGGAGCAGACAGCTGGACAGATCGCCCAGCAGGGCATGGACGTCAAAAAGCTGTTCACCCCGGACCTGGTGCGCTCATTGATGGACACCTCCCGGCCGGAGGCAGAGGAGCGCCTGCGCCGCAGCCTGGCCCTCAAGGCCCTCGCCGCCGCCGAGGCGATCGAGGTGGAAGCCAAGGAGCTCGAAACCAAGATCAAAGAGATCAGCCGCGGCCTGAGCCAGCAGGGCAACATCGATCCCGAAAGATTGCGTCTGGCCGTTGCCGACGACCTGCTGCGCGACAAGCTGCTGGAGTGGCTTGAGGCCAACAGCACCATCACCGAAAAGGCTGCCACCCCAGCCGACGCCGACCCTGACGCAGCAGGCGAGGAGCAGGCAAAGACCAAAGCGAAAGCCAAGGCCAAACCAGCCAAAGCCCAATAGCCACAGCCAGGACCAATAGATTGGTCCTCCGAGAGCTTCCCCGCGCGTGATCGACGCCACCCTTCGCCATCCCGTCCACAGCAGCTGGAGCCCCAGTGGCTCCCCCGGGGTGCTGCCCACGGTTGTGGAGCAGTCGGGCAAGGGCGACCGCGCCTTCGATATCTATTCGCGCCTGCTGCGCGAGCGGATCATCTTTCTGGGCACCGGCATCGACGATCAGGTGGCCGATTCCCTAGTCGCCCAGCTGCTGTTCCTCGAAGCCGAGGATCCGGAGAAGGACATCCAGATTTACGTGAACTCCCCAGGCGGCTCAGTGACCGCCGGCTTGGCGATCTACGACACGATGCAGCAGGTCTCCCCAGACGTGGTGACCATTTGCTACGGCCTGGCCGCATCCATGGGTGCCTTCCTGCTCTCGGGTGGCACCAAGGGCAAGCGCCTGGCCCTGCCCAATGCCCGGATCATGATTCACCAACCCCTCGGCGGCGCCCAGGGCCAGGCAGTGGACATTGAAATCCAGGCCAAGGAGATTCTTTTCCTCAAGGACACCCTCAACGGTCTGATGGCTGAACACACCGGTCAGCCCCTCGAAAAAATCACCGAAGACACTGACCGCGACTACTTCCTTTCCCCCGCAGAGGCGGTTGAATACGGCCTGATCGATCGGGTCGTGACCGAATCCCCTGCCGCCACAGCTGCTGAGTGATTCCTTCCGGTTTGATCCTTAAGGTCAGCTGACGATCCATTATTTCCTGTCGATCCTGGAATCAGGACTCCCCTGCCCATGGCCAAGTTCGACGCCCACCTGAAGTGCTCGTTCTGCGGCAAGTCGCAAGAACAGGTGCGCAAGCTGATCGCCGGCCCGGGTGTCTACATCTGCGATGAATGTATCGATCTCTGCAACGAGATCCTGGATGAGGAGCTGGTAGACGGCCATAGCGGCACAGCCAGTGGAGGCGGGAGCGGCCGCCATGCCGCCGACTCCAGCCGCGGTAAGGCCCCCAGCAAAAAAACAACCAAACCCGCTCCAACTCTGGCGGAGGTGCCCAAGCCCCAGGAGATCAAGGCCTTTCTCGACCGCCAGGTGGTGGGCCAGAACGAAGCCAAGAAAAATCTTTCCGTAGCTGTTTATAACCACTACAAACGCCTGGCCTGGCAAGGCGATGGCAAGGGCGAAACCGACCAGACAGCCACCAAGCTGCACAAGAGCAACATCCTGCTGATCGGCCCCACCGGCTGCGGCAAAACGCTCCTGGCCCAGACCCTGGCCGAAATGCTCGATGTGCCCTTTGCGGTGGCCGACGCCACCACCCTTACCGAGGCGGGCTACGTCGGAGAAGACGTGGAAAACATTCTGCTGCGGCTGCTGCAGAAAGCGGATCAGGATGTGGAACAGGCCCAGCGGGGCATCATCTACATCGATGAAATCGACAAGATCGCCCGCAAGAGCGAAAACCCCTCCATCACCCGGGACGTCTCCGGAGAAGGGGTGCAGCAGGCATTGCTGAAAATGCTCGAAGGCACCGTGGCCAACGTGCCGCCGCAGGGAGGCCGAAAGCATCCTTACCAGGAATGCATTCAGATCGACACCAGTCAGATCCTGTTCATCTGCGGTGGTGCCTTCGTCGGCCTCGAAGATGTGGTGCAGAAGCGGATGGGCCGCAACTCCATCGGTTTCCTCAGTGCCGATGGCAGCAGCCGACCCCGCGGCGGCAAGGATCGCCATGCAGCCGAGGTGCTGCGCCATCTGGAGCCCGACGACCTAGTGCGCTACGGCCTGATCCCCGAATTCATTGGTCGGCTACCGGTTAGTGCGGTGCTTGAGCCCCTCGACACACCAGCCCTGCAAGCCATTCTCACCGAGCCCCGGGATGCCCTGATCAAGCAGTTCCAAACCCTGCTGAGCATGGACAACGTGCAGCTCGATTTCGAAGCCGGCGCTGTTGAAGCGATTGCCATCGAGGCCCATCGCCGCAAGACGGGCGCCCGGGCCCTGCGCGGCATCGTCGAAGAGCTAATGCTCGACCTGATGTACGACCTGCCCTCCCGCAACGACGTCAAGAGCTTCACCGTGACCCGGGAGCTGGTGGAGCAGCGCAGCAAGGGCAAAGTGGTGCCCCTCGGCAGCGCCAACCTGGATTCGCCACAGCAGGCCAGCGCCTGATCGGGCCCGCACCGATGTCCGCAGCTGACCACTTACAGGTACCGCGCCAGCACGGTCTGTTCTTGCATCACGGCATCGATCTAGGCGACGGCAGCGTGGCCCACTACCTGGAAGGGCGCGAAATCCTGCGCAGCCCCCTGGCCGATTTCAGCCGCGGCGAACCTGTAGCGGTGGTTCCCTATGCCGCGGGCGACTGCTCCCCGGCCGGCGTGACCCTGCGGCGGGCCATGGGGCGCCTGGGCGAACAGAATTACAACTTGCTGTTCAACAACTGCGAACACTTCGCCCATTGGTGCAAGACCGGCCGGCATCGCAGCGCCCAGGTCGAGGATTTGCTGCACACCGGCAGCCTCGGGGCCCTGGCCATCGGTCAGTGGGTGCCAGCGGCCATGCTCAGTGCTGCCCGAATGCTGCTGCGCCAGGGCAACCTGGCCGAACTCGACAAGCTGCGCCAAGGCCTGCAGCAGAAATTGGAGCAGGAGCTTGGCCGGGCTGAAGCTCGCTGGGGTCAAGACCGCTTCGAAAACCTGAGGCTGGCGGCCCAGAAACTGGCCGACCAACTCACGGCCGTGGAAGAACTGGAAGAGCGGCTAAGGCGCCAGCTCGAACCGGACCAGGGCCACTAATCTCAAGCCTCAGCTTCATGAGCCCAACGGCGATCTCCAGCTACCAACCCCTCCACCACAAATACCGTCCCCAGCGCTTCGACCAGCTGGTGGGGCAGGAGGCGATCGCCGCCACCCTGGGCAACGCCCTGCGCACCGGCCGGATTGCGCCGGCCTATCTGTTTTGTGGCCCCCGCGGCACGGGTAAAACCTCCAGCGCCCGCATCCTGGCCCGCTCCCTCAACTGCATCGGCAGCGATGGGCCCACCCCCGAGCCCTGTGGCGTCTGCGAGCTCTGCACCTCCATCGCCGCCGGCAATGCCCTCGATGTAATCGAGATCGATGCCGCCTCCAACACCGGCGTCGACAACATCCGCGAGCTGATCGAGCGCTCCCGCTTCGCTCCGGTGCAGGCCCGCTGGAAGGTGTATGTGGTGGACGAGTGCCACATGCTCTCGACCGCCGCCTTCAACGCCCTGCTCAAAACCTTGGAGGAGCCACCGCCGCGGGTGGTGTTCGTGCTGGCCACCACCGACCCGCAGCGGGTACTCGCCACGATCCTGAGCCGCTGTCAACGCTTCGATTTCCGCCGCATCCCCCTGCAGGCCCTCGAGCAACACCTCAGCTGGATCGCTGAGCAGGAGCAGATCGGCATCACTCCAGAAGCCCTGCACGTGGTGGCCCAGCGAGCCCAGGGGGGCCTGCGGGATGCGGAGAGCCTGCTAGATCAGCTCAGTCTGCTGCCGGCGCCGATCGAGGCCACAGCGGTATGGGAGCTGCTGGGGGCTGTACCGGAGCAGGAACTACTGGCCCTAGCCGGTGCCCTGGCCAGTTGCGATCCCCTCGCCCTGCTGGAGGGTTGCCGCGAGCTGCTGGAGCGGGGCCGGGAGCCCGCCGCCGTGCTGCAGGGGCTCGTCAGCCTGCTGCGGGATCTAGTGCTGGCTGGCACGGCGCCCGACCGCCTAGAGCTCACCAGCGTGTCGCCCCAGTTCCGCCAAGCCCTTCCCGATCTGGCCCGCTCCCTCGGCAAAGCCCGGCTACTGCAGTGGCAGGCTCAGCTAAGGGGCAGCGAGCAGCAGCTGCGCCACAGCGTCAACCCGCGCCTGTGGCTAGAGGTGCTGCTGTTGGGTCTGCTGGCCGAGCCAGTAGCTGCCGCCCAGCCAATCTCTGCCGCAGCCCCCACCGCAACTGCGCCTGCAGTTGCACCGCTGGTTGCACCCCCAATCGCACCGGCGGTCGCGCCAGCAGCCGCCCCAATCCCGACTCCGGCTCCAGCCCCAGCTCCGGTGAGCGACGAGCCCAACAGCTCCGCCAAACTGCCGGAGCTCTGGCAGCAAATCCTGGCGGGCCTGGAGCTTCCCTCTACGCGAATGCTGCTGTCCCAACAGGCCCGGCTGGTGCGCCTCGATGAGCGCCGCGCCGTGGTGCAGGTGGCCGGCAACTGGATGGCCATGGTGCAGAGCCGCCTGCCCCTGCTGGAAGCAGCGGTAGCTAAGGCCCTAGGCAGCCCCCGCCAGCTCACATTGGAAGGGGGTGGGGAGAGCGCCGCACCAACTGTCACCGCCCCCGGTGCCGCCACCCCCAGACCGACACCACCACCGCCAACGCCAGCACCACTACCAAGCCCAGCAGCCCTACCAAGCCCAGTAGCCCTGCCAAGCCCAGCAGCGAATCAAGCCCCAGCTCCCCTACCAACCCCAGCAGCCAATCCGCCACCCGCGGCAGTTACTGCGCCCCCCTTAGCCGCACCCCTCGATGACAAGGCCAGAAGGCTGGCGGAGTTCTTCAATGGCGAAGTAGTTGAACTCGATGGGCCGCTCGACGAATTAACTGGCGATGCATTGACTTGCGATGCAGAGGAGGCGGCAGCCTGAGCGGGGCCAGCACAATTTTGTAAGCAGGTAATCAGGCGGTTGCCGGATCTTCGATTTGGGACTCTTCCTCCTCGCCGAGGTGCATGGTCTTTGCCCAAACCAGGCTCTTGGGAAGCAGGGCCATGCGGAGAGTGGTCCAGGGAATCACCACAAACCAGTGGCTCAAATAGGCAATGCCCAGGAGCAGGTTCCAGACGTTCATGGCCGGCAGGGCCGGGCCCTCGCTAGGGCGACGACAACCGGCCAAAATCGCCCCTCCAGAGAGCCCAAAGGCAACAAAGGAAAGGGGCCAGATGGTTGGGCGGGTGCCCGTAATCACGGCGCCGATCAAATCGGCAATCGCCACCACCGGCAAAAAGTATTGGAGCAGGAAGAAGCTGGTTAAATCAAGCTTCTGACTTGCGCTTAGACGCTCAGAAATCAGGCCGGGCCAGTAATCGAAGAAGCGCTGCAAACCGCCTTCAGCCCAACGCTGACGCTGACGCCAGAGGGCAGCCACACTCAGCACCGCCTCTTCCTGTACCGGCGGATCCCAGAGGATGCCAATCGGCTGGCCGTCGAGAAGCAGCCTGAAACTGAGGTCTAGGTCGTCGGTGACCGTGTCCTCGTTGAAACCACCGCTACTGAGCAGGGCGTCCCGGCGTAGCAGCTGGCCATTGCCGCGCAACTCGGCTACGCCTCCAACTGCTAAGCGACCCTGCTGGATCACGGCGTCGAGGGCCATCTCCATGGCTTGGGCCCGGGTCAGCCAATTGGCGGTGGCATTCACCTCAGCTTTGCGCAACTGCACGGCCGACCAGCCACCAGCTTCCGCGTAGGGAATCAGCCGCTCCAGGGTGTCGCTCTGAAGGTCCGCATCAGCGTCGAGCACGAACATCCAGCGGCCCTGAAGCTGCTGCAGCACAAGATTTAGAGCGCCCGATTTGCCGCCGCCGGCATCTGGCTCACGCCGCAATACCTGCAGAAAAGGATGACGCTCCTGCAGCTCAGCCAAAACCTGAGGAGTCCGATCGCTGCTGGCGTCGTCAATTACCCAGAGCCGCATCTGCCCCTGCGGGTAGTTCAACTGAGCAATGCGCTCCACCAAGCGGCCAATAACTGCCTGCTCATCGCGGGCCGCCACCACCACGTCCACTGCGGGCAGGGGTTCGGCCCCTTGAGCGGCGGAGGCTTGAGCTGGTTCAGAGCTGCCTATCGCACCAAAAACCTGGCGCAACACGGTGCGCAGGCTGTAGCCCCCAAGCAGCACGGCCAGGGTGAGAGCCGGGATCAGGCGCAGCGACTCATGGAGCCAATGGGGAGCCATTCCCGCCCAGCCGCAGCCGATCAGGAACAGGGCCGACTTGCCGCGACGGTGATCGGTGGTACGGCCACCCGCAGCCATGGCGATCCCGAAAGTCGCCGAACTCTAAGGGGAACTGGCGGCCGAGCCGGGCTGGGACAGGGGGCTGATGCCTGGCAACGCCCTGAGGGACTGGAGGCTGGTGCCCGGATAGTAGTGATCGAGGATGCGAGCCATGCTCCAGCCACGCCGGGCTAAGTCGATAGCTCCAGCTTGAGACAGGCCGGCACCGTGGCCAAACCCTCCCCCCTCGAAAATCCAGCGACCCGGGCCGTCGGGCCGCAACACAAAGAGGGTGCTGGGCAACTGTCGCAAGGTGCGGCGAATCGCATCACGGCGCAGCACCACGCTCTGCCGCACTCCACTGGCTCCCTGCGCCTGGATTTCCAGCGCCAATACCCGTCCACTGGGGCCCCGCTCCAGCACCGCCAGGCGTGTGGGCGGCAGGCCCAAGGACAGGGCAGCGCGGCTCAAGGCCTGCTGAATCTGGGCCGAATCGAGCTGGCGAGACCAGCGGAAGCGGGGGTGGTCGAAGCCATAGGCGCGGGCGGTAGCCGCCAGGGCAGCTCCTAGCCGGGCCGGCTGCAACGGCAAAACCACAGCGGCTGCAACGGCTGGCGGACCATCCACCCGCGGCCTCAGATAGGGCAGGGCGTCCCCAATCCACACCTCCTCAAACCCGGCCGCAATCCCCCCATTTGTGGCGTGATAGACGCCATGAATCGGCGCACCCTGCCAGCTCAAGACTTGATATTGGGTGGCGGCAATCGCCTGGCGTACAGCTGCTCCGGCCTGGCTGGGGTCTGCGTACACCTGGCATTGGGTATCGGCGCATAGGTGGTAGCCATCCACCACGAATCTCCCCTGGTTGCGCAGGGCCCAGGTGCGGGCCAGGACCGTCTGGGCAGCCAGGGCCGCGGCGGGGGAGCCTGCCCCGATCTCATGGGGCACAACCCCAAGCAGGTAGCGCTCTAAGGGCACCTCCTCCACCAACGACCAGCTGCCGTAGGCATCTCCCTGGAGCCGAAATGGACCTGCAAACACACCCCCCTGCCAGCGCAGCCCCCCCGGGGCCTCCAAGCGCAAGGGCCCCTCTAAGCGAACCGGGCCATCCGGGCGCCGCAGCTCCAAAACCAGGCGATCGCGCTGCAGCTGCTCCACCAGCCGCGGCCTAACTCCAGCGGGCGCTGGGGCCTCGGGCGCGGCCCACACTTCCCACTCGGCCGGGTGGGCAATCACAGGGGTGGCACCGGCCAATCGCCAGCGGCCAGCAGCCTCCTGGGCGCTCTCGTAGCTCGCAAAGGGCCCCCACACCTGACGGCGCAGGGCCAACGGCTCGGCCAACGGCAGCCTGCGCCAGTGCAACTGGAACCGAGGCGACTGAAACCGCTGGCCCCTCGCACTCAGCAGGGTGAGGTTTCCAGCCGCGCTGCCTAGCTCCAAGGGAGTAGGCGGACCCAAATGGGCCGCCAGGGCCACCCAGAGCACCGGCCCTGTGGCCGCCACTGCCGGCGGAGGCTGCACGGGCCAATGCAGCGCAGAAGCAGGGCCGGATCCAGGTGAAATGGGAGGTGCGGCGGCCCGACATCCCCCCGCGAGCAGCACCGTGCTGGCCCAAATGGCTAACGGCAACAACGATTGGGCCGAAGAGGACCGGACTGAAAACATTGCTTAAAAGGAGGGGTCTTGGAGGAAGGCACTGCCACGTCGTACTCTGCTTGTTTGTGCCCGCCGCAACGCGAGAAATGCCGAAGCTCAAGACCCGCAAAGCAGCCGCCAAGCGGTTCAAGGCCACCAGCACCGGCAAGTTTCTGCGTCGCCGAGCCTTCCTCAACCACCTGCTCGATCACAAGAGCCCGAAGCGCAAGCGTCATCTGGGCACAATGGCTGTTGTTGATGAGCGCGATGCGGACAACGTGAGGGCGATGCTCCCCTACGCCTGAGAGCGACCTCGGCCAATTTTTACTTTTATCTTCCTGATCTACTGCTATGTCACGCGTCAAGAGGGGCAATGTTGCCCGCAAACGCCGTAACAAGATTCTTCGCCTAGCCCGTGGCTTCCGCGGCGGCAATGGCTCCCTCTTCCGCACCGCCAACCAGCGGGTGATGAAGGCGCTTTGCAATGCCTACCGGGACCGCCGTCGTCGCAAGCGCGACTTCCGCCGTCTCTGGATCGCCCGGATCAACGCAGCAGCTCGGCTCAATGGCCTGAGCTACAGCCGCTTCATGGGTGGTTTAAAGAAAGCAGACGTGCGCATCAACCGCAAAATGCTTGCCCAGCTTGCCGTGGTTGACCCCGGCAGCTTCACCAGCATCGTGGGCGCCGCTTCAAACTGAGTTCCACCGGTAGGTCTTTTTGGACGCCCTCCTTCCCCAGGCCTACCTAATTGGGCTGATCGTCCTGCTGGGGGTCGCTGCGGTTGTAGTGGCCCGGCAAATCTGGCGTGTGCGTTCAGACGAAGTCACCCTGGCAAAGCTAGAGCGTAGTGAAGGCCCTAAGCCATCAGACGCGGCCACGTTGTACGAGCTTGGCTCGGTGCAATTACGCAAGCGCTTGTATGGCCAAGCCGCCGAATCACTCAAGCAAGCTCTTAAGAAAGCTGAAGCGGCTAAAGAACCGGCTGAAGCCCAAGCCGTGATTCAAAACGCCCTGGGCTTCGCCTTGGCCGCTCAAAACAACTACAAAACGGCAATTCGCCATTACCGGCTGGCATTGGAAGCAAAGCCGGCCTACCCAGTAGCACTCAATAATCTTGCCTTCGCCCTGGAAAAGCAGCTCAAGCTGGAAGAGGCCAAGCAGACCTATGAGCAGGTGATTGAGCTTGACGCCAACAACAAAACCGCCCGCAAACGGTTGAAACTTCTCGATCGCAAGGCCGGCCTGAATCGGGCGGCCTAAGCGATTATTTATTCAACTTTCACCAAAGTCCGCGTACTGCAGCGCCGCGGGTTGTGTTTTTTGTGCTGACAGGACCAACTACGCGGCTAGCACTTGATAGGGGACGCAGATCCAGGCGACCGCCACGGCTGGTGAGACGAGGTGCTTGCCAGCCTGACAACTGCAGGCCCTGCAGGCCCGTAAATACCCCTCCCATTTCCAGACCCGGCACCTCGCACTCGCAGAGCATCAGCAGGTCGAGCTGGTCTGATTCGGCGTTGAGGTTGCCCTGCACGGGAGTGGTAACCCCACCCACCGTGAGTTCACCGCGCAGGTCGATCATCTGGCCCATCGGCTTAACCGAGGCAAGCCGCAGCTCAGCACTCACAATCTGGGAATTGTCAAAGGATTGATAAGTACCACTCCATACGAGCGGCATCTCCCCGGCCAGCAGCTGGGCCCGGCCAACTGGATCAAAGGTCTCCGCACCTCCCAGACCACTAAGCGACTCACCACCGACGCTGGTAGCCGAGGGAGGGGTAAAAGGCACAAAGGCCTCACTGGCCACGGGTGTAGCCGCCTGCGCCGGGAACAAACCGATTGGCAACAGTGCCAGCGGCACTGCGGCTAACGGCAGGGCAGCACGAAGAACGGCAAAAGACACAACAACCAGAACTGACTAGTGGGAGGCTAGGACCGTTGCTGAGATCTGGCCCTGCTCCGTGGTCACCACCGCTTCCACCAGCGAACCGCACACCCACCGGGATCCACTTGTGATCGGGGGGCGCAGCTTCCGCAGCCGCCTGATGACAGGCACCGGCAAATATCCGAGCCTGGCGGCCATGCAGGCCAGCCTGAAGGCCAGCGACTGCGAAATCGTGACCGTTGCCGTGCGTCGGGTGCAGAGCCAGGCTGCCGGCCATGCAGGCCTGCTGGAGGCCATCGACTGGCAGCGCATCTGGATGCTGCCCAACACGGCAGGCTGCGCCACCGCCGAGGAGGCGATCCGGGTGGCCCGCCTGGGACGGGAGCTGGCAAAGCTGGCAGGCCAGGAGGACAACTGTTTCGTGAAGCTGGAGGTGATTCCAGACACCCGACATTTGCTGCCCGATCCATTCGGCACCCTGACAGCCGCTGAACAACTGGTGAAGGAGGGCTTCACGGTGCTGCCGTACATCAATGCCGATCCACTCCTGGCCAAGCGACTCGAAGAGGCTGGCTGCGCCACCGTGATGCCCCTGGGCTCGCCGATCGGCTCGGGCCAGGGCATCCGCAACGCCGCCAACATCGCCCTGATCATCGAAAACGCCAAGGTGCCCGTGGTGGTTGACGCCGGTATCGGCGTGCCCAGCGAGGCCGCCCAGGCCATGGAAATGGGCGCAGACGCCCTGCTGATCAACAGCGCCATTGCCCTGGCAGGCGACCCCCCAGCGATGGCGCGGGCCATGGCCATGGCCTGCGAGGCCGGCCGCAGCGCCTTCCACGCCGGTCGGCTACCCATACGCACAAACGCCAATCCCAGTTCGCCCGAGGTTGGCCGGGTAGGGAGCTGAAGCTGAACGCCTGTAGTAGCTTGCAAAGCGGAGCATCCGCTCGTCCTGCAGGGGTCTGAGGTTTTCGGAATGGGCGTTGCAATGAAGGTCTTCGTTCTCGGTGGCGACGGCTTCTGCGGTTGGCCCTGCGCGGTGAACCTGGCCGATGCTGGCCACGAGGTGGTTGTCATTGACAACCTCAGCCGGCGCAAGATCGATGTCGACCTGGAGGTGGAGTCGCTGACGCCGATCGCCACCATGGGCGACCGCCTTAAGGCCTGGGAACAGGTGGGCGGCAAGCCCATGCGGTTTGTCCATCTGGACATCGCTAGGGAATACGACCGGCTTCTGGAGCTACTACGCCACGAGCGGCCCGATTCGGTGGTGCATTTCGCCGAGCAGCGCGCAGCTCCCTACTCGATGAAAAGCAGCGCCACCAAGCGCTACACCGTCGACAACAACGTCAACGGCACCCACAACCTGCTAGCCGCGATCGTGGAGAGCGGCCTCGACATCCACATCGTGCATTTAGGCACGATGGGGGTGTACGGCTACGGCTCCCACCGCGGCGCCACCATCCCCGAGGGCTACCTCAAGGTGGAAGTACCCCAGCCCGACGGCAGCCGCTTCGAGGAGGAGATCCTGCACCCGGCCAGCCCGGGCAGCGTTTATCACATGACCAAGACGCTGGACCAGCTGCTCTTCCTCTACTACAACAAAAACGACCAGATCCGTATCACCGACCTGCACCAGGGGATCGTCTGGGGCACCAACACCGAGGCCACCGAGCGCGACCCACGCCTCACCAACCGCTTCGACTACGACGGCGACTACGGCACCGTGCTCAATCGCTTTTTGATGCAGGCAGCGATCGGCTATCCGCTCACTGTGCACGGCACCGGCGGCCAGACCCGCGCCTTCATCCACATCCGCGATTCGGTGAAGTGCGTGCAGCTGGCCCTGGAAAATCCGCCGGCCAGGGGCGAGCGGGTGAAGATCTTCAACCAGATGACCGAAAGCCACCAGGTTGGTGAACTAGCCCGCAAAGTGGCGGCTCTCACGGACGCCCAGATCAATTACCTGCCCAATCCGCGCAACGAAGCCGTCGAAAACGATCTAATCGTCGACAACCGCTGTTTCATCGAGCTGGGCCTCAACCCCACCACCCTCGATG
Organism: Cyanobium sp. A1C-AMD; assembly: GCF_024346495.1. NCBI lineage: Bacteria > Bacillati > Cyanobacteriota > Cyanophyceae > Synechococcales > Prochlorococcaceae > Cyanobium > Cyanobium sp. A1C-AMD. The sequence continues at coordinate 25,136 of NZ_JAGQDB010000018.1, forward strand.
ACGGCCTGCTGGCTGAAGTGGTGGATGTGGCCCGCCGCTGGGCTGATCGCTGCGACCGCAGTCGCATTCCCTGCCAATCCGCCTGGACCCAAACCCAGGCTCAGGCCATCCAGACGACCTAAGGCACAACTCCAAACCCTTGAAGATCGCCTTTTTCACCGAAACCTTTCTGCCCAAGGTGGACGGCATCGTCACCAGGCTCACCAAGACGGTGCAGCATCTGGTCGCGGCTGGCGATGAGGTCCTGATCTTCTGCCCGGAAGGCGCTCCCGAGACCTACATGGGAGCCCAAGTGGTGGGAGTGCCCGCAATGCCCCTACCCCTCTACCCCGAGCTCAAGCTGGCCCTGCCTCGGCCGGCGGTGGCAGAAGCCCTGGATCGCTTCAAGCCAGATCTTGTCCACGTTGTCAATCCCGCCGTCCTGGGGCTCGGCGGCATCTGGCTGGCCAAAACCAAGGCCTATCCCCTGGTAGCCAGCTACCACACCCATCTGCCCAAATACCTGGAGCACTACGGCATGGGCATGCTCGAGCCACTGCTGTGGGAACTGCTCAAAGCTGCCCACAACCAAGCCAGGCTCAACCTCTGCACCTCCACCGCCATGGTGCAAGAGCTAAGTGAGAAAGGAATCCAGCACACCGATTTGTGGCAGCGCGGCGTAGACACTGAGCTTTTCCAGCCGGCGCTGCGCTCCGATGCCATGCGACAGCGGCTGCTAAATGGCCAGAGCGACACCGGCAAGCTGCTGCTCTACATCGGCCGGCTATCTGCGGAAAAGCAGATCGAACGGATCCGGCCCGTGCTTGAAACAATGCCCGATGCCCGGCTGGCCCTAGTTGGAGATGGTCCCTACCGCCTGCAACTCGAGAAGATCTTTGCGGGCACACCTACCCACTTCGTGGGCTACCTAGCCGGGCAAGAGCTGGCGGCGGCCTACGCCAGCGGCGACGCTTTTCTATTCCCCTCCAGCACCGAAACCCTGGGCCTGGTGCTGCTGGAGGCCATGGCGGCCGGCTGCCCTGTGGTGGGCGCCAACCGCGGTGGCATCCCGGACATCGTCAGCGATGGAGTGAATGGCTGCCTTTACGAACCAGACCAGGAAGGCAGCCTGGCTGCTGCGGTGGAGCGCCTACTTGGCGATGCCAGTCAACGGACCGAGCTGCGCACCAACGCCCGCGAGGAAGCCGAGCGCTGGGGTTGGTCTGGAGCTACCGAACAACTGCGCGGCTACTACCAGCGCCTGTTGGCCAAGCCCGACCTGCAACTAGTGGCCTGAATCAGGACTGGGGCGCCTGCCCCGGCAGGCTGCCCCGGAACCAGGTGTTCATCAAAGCCTTCACCATCGGAGCTGCCACCGTGCCGCCATAGCCGCCGGAGTTTTCCCCGAAGGCGATGATCACCAAGGTGGGCTTATCCGCTGGGGCATAGCCGCCAAACCAGGCGTGATCAGGCCGGGGTGGATCTTCGCCAGTGCCGGTTTTGCCAGCCACCGGAGGCAGGTTGGGATCATTGAGAAGCTTGGCGGTGCCGACGGTCACCACCTGGCGCAGCCCATCCCGCAGCACCTGCAGGGTGGCCGGCTTAAGGCCGATCCAGGTGCGTTTCGTGGGGCGCTCCACCAGGTGGGGCGTCACCAGCCAACCACCGTTGGCCACCGCGGCATAAAGCCGCGCCATCTGGATCGGGGTCACCTGCAGAGCCCCCTGGCCAATAGCCGAGGTGATGGTGTCCACGGGTGTCCAGCCCTCACCCAGCACCTCCTGTTTCCAAGCCTGATCGCCCAGCAAGCCCGGGGTCTCCTCCTCCACCAGCTCAATGCCGGTGACCTGGCCATAGCCCATGCGCCGTGCCGCTTTGAACAGCTCATCGGGGCCCACCTTCAGCCCCACCTGGTAATAGAAGGTGTTGCTGCTCACGGCCAGGGCGAAAGGAAAACCGATGGCCCCATGGGCGCCATGGTCGCCGTAGCAAAGGCCCGCATAACAGAACGAATTCATCGTCATCACCTTCGAGTCGGCCGTGTAGCGGCCCGACTCCAGACCCGCCACAGAGGTGACAATCTTGAAGGTGCTGGCCGGTGGAAAGCCCTGGAAGGCGCGATTCAGCAGGGGCGCATCGGGGGAATTGAGGCTGCTCCACTGGCTGGAACTCGGCGCCGGCGAAAAAACATTGGGGTCAAAGGTGGGCCGGCTGGCCAGGGCCCGAATTGCTCCGGTTTGGGGGTCGAGCGCCACGATCGCCCCCTTGCGCACCCCATCGAGGGCGCGCTCTGCAGCCTGCTGCAGAGCCAGGTCCAGGGTGAGCCGCAGGTCCTTGCCAGCCTTAGCAGACTTCTCCCCGATGATGCGCTGCACCTGGCCGGCGGCGTTCACCTCCACCTGCTGGCCGCCCCACTCGCCGCGCAGGTGCCCCTCAAACTGCTTCTCGACCCCACTGCGGCCCACCCGATCCTGGATCCGGTAGCCCTTGGGCTGGAGCTGGGTGTATTCCTCTTCCGTGATCCCGCTGGTGTAACCGAGCACGTGGGCAGCCAGCCGGCCGTGGGGATAGCTGCGCAGGATGTCCACATCCACCTCGGCGCCCTGGAGCCCGGCAGCCTGCTCCCGGAAGCGCAGCACCTGCTCAGACTTGAGGCCACTGGCCAGAGCTATCCGAAATCCCTCCGCATTGGCACCACTGCGTCGGCGCGCCTCCAGCTGGGACGCAGGTAACCCAACCACCGTCGCCAAGCGATCTCGCAGGGCCGGCCACTGGGCGTCACCCACCTCCCGCGGCTGGATGTAGAGGTTGTAGGTGAGCCGGCTAGTGGCCAGCACCTGGCCATGACGATCCAAAAGGCGACCCCGGATCGGGTTGCGGGGCAGCAGCCGAATTCGGTTTTCATCGGCCCTGGCGCGGTTCTCAGCGCCGTGCAGCAACTGCAACCAGGCCAAGCGCGCCACCATGGCACCGCTGCACAGCAACACCACAGCCAGAAGCAGGGCCGACTGACGGCCCATGCCGGTGTGACGGGAGGCAGCTGGACCAAAGGCCATGGTCAGGCGTTGAGCTCGAGTCGCTGCTCCAGCTGCTCCAGTCGAGCAGCAATGCGGGCCAGACCCTGCTGCAACTCCAAGGCGTCCTGGGGATCGGCTTGGTGTGCTCCCTCAGCCCCTACCTCGGTGGCCACATCGTGGACCTCCACCTTCATCACCGGGTTGCCCAGGCCGGGGCTGACCCTATCCAGGCCCTGGCGCAGCTGACTAGCGGCAGGCTCGCCCTCCTCCCGCAGGCTGCCGAGGGGATCGGCCTCCTGGCCGTCAAAGGCTGCCATCACCTCGCGAGCCCCGCCCTTACGGGCCCGCTCCACCACCGCCAAACCCACGGGCAGGACGTCCTGCATCAAGGTGAGCCGGAGAGCATCAAAGGGGTCGGTAGCCATGGCGGCGTTCCTGGCTCAGGAACCACAGTCTGACCTGCCTGCAGCCCGGTGCTCAGGGCGCCAGCCGCTGGATCCCTGGATCAACAATCACCTGGCGGGAGTTCTGCTGACTACCCCACCACCAACCCGCCGCCACGGCGATCACCAGGAGCGAGGCCAGCGGCACCAGGGCCTGGCGGGTGACGTCAAGGGCCAGCCATTCGCCCCAGGCCCGCAGGGTGCGCTCCCGGTCAAAGCGTCGCCGGGCCTTCTCTTCCTCCTGCTGGCGCCGGCGCAGGGAGCGGGTCACCCAGCGCTCAAATGATTTCTTCTTGGTGACCGCCATCTTGCGCTCAACCTCGAGCAGATGACCGGCCGAGAGCTCAGGGTTGAAGGTGCTGATCAGCTCCAGACTCTTGAGGAACATCTCCACGGCGCCATCTTTGGCGGCCCGCTCACCCTCTTCAAGCAGCTCCCAGTCCACCTCGGGATAAAAGCGGAGCCGGTTGCTGGCGATCTGGTCTTCCATCAACTGGCCTGGCTCCCGCAGCCAGCGGTCCGTATTGGCATCGAAACGGCGCCAATACAGAAAGGGATTGAGATAGATGGTTTTGCCGGCCAGGACGATGCTGTCCTGCTGCAGCCGACGCTGCATGTCGGGATCGGGGGATGTCGAGCTGGGGGGCGCGGAGGCGGCAGTCACGACGTATGGGCTGGGAGCCGATGGTATCGAAGGTCGGCGTCTCGGGCTACTCCCGCAACACCTACTCCCACTCGATGGTGCCAGGCGGTTTGCTGGTGATGTCGAGCACCACCCGGTTCACGCCCTTGACCTCATTGACGATGCGGTTGGAGATTTTCTCGAGTAGGTCGTAGGGAAGGCGAGACCAATCGGCCGTCATGCCGTCTTCCGAGGAGACGCAGCGCAGCACGATCGGGAAGGCATAGGTGCGTTTATCGCCCATCACCCCCACGCTGCGCACCGGCAGCAGCACGGCAAAAGCCTGCCAGATCTCGTTGTATAAGCCTGCCTCCTTCACCTCCTCGCGCACAACCAGGTCGGCGTCACGAAGGATGTTGAGCTTCTCGCTGGTGACCTCACCGAGGATGCGAATCGCCAGACCAGGACCGGGGAAGGGGTGCCGGCCAACGATTTCCTGGGGCAGACCCAGGCTGCGGCCCACCTTGCGCACCTCGTCTTTAAACAAGCGACGCAGGGGTTCCACCAGCTTGAACTGAAGATCCTTGGGCAGGCCACCAACGTTGTGGTGACTTTTGATCTTCACTGCCACCCGCTCACCGGTTTTGGGGTCAATACCCGTGCCGGCGCTCTCGATCACATCGGGATAGAGGGTGCCCTGGGCCAGGTAGTCGAAGGGGCCTAGGCGCTTGCTTTCCTCTTCAAACACCCGGATGAATTCCGTGCCGATCAGCTTGCGCTTCTCCTCCGGGTCGGTGATGCCATCGAGCTTGCTGATGAAGCGCTCGCGGGCATTGATGTATTCCACGTTGATGTGGAAGCGCTTGTCGAAAAACTCCACCAGAAACTCAGGCTCGCCTTTGCGCATGAAGCCTTGGTCGATGAACATGCAGGTGAGCTGATCGCCAATCGCCTTGTGCAGCAAAAAGGCGAGGGTGGAGGAATCAACGCCTCCCGAGAGAGCCAGCAAAACCCGCTTATCGCCGACTTGGGCGCGCACATCAGCCACCGCTTCGTCAATGAAAGCTGCTGTGGTCCAATCGGCCTCACAACCACAAATGTGATATACAAAATTGCGCAGCATTGCCATGCCGCCGGTGGAGTGGACCACCTCAGGATGAAACTGCACGCCGTATAAGCGCCGCTGGTGATCAGCGACGGCGGCCTCTGGGGTGTTGTCGGTGTGCGCCAGCCGCAAGAAGCCCTCGGGTAGCCGTTCCACCGAGTCGCCGTGGCTCATCCACATCGTCGAGCCGTCTTCGACGTTGGTCAGCAAATCGATCGGGTCGTCAACGTGCAGCGGAGCCTTGCCGTATTCCGCCCGACCGGCGGCCACCACCGAGCCACCCAGCTGCTGCACCATCAGCTGCATGCCGTAGCAAACGCCCAGCACCGGAATTCCCAGCTCCCAGATAGCCGGGTCGCACACGGGAGCCCCCGGCTCATACACCGAACTGGGCCCGCCGCTGAGAATGATGCCCCGGGGGGCAATCGCCCGCAGCTCCTCGGCTGTGGTGGTGTAGCCCATCACCAGGGAGAAGACTTCGGTTTCCCTCACCCGCCTGGCGATCAGCTCCGAATACTGGGAGCCGAAATCAAGAATCACAATCGCCGGATAGCGCGTCGATTGGGAGGTGGCGTCGAGCTGGGGCACTGGGG
>NZ_JAGQDB010000019.1:0-30861 GCF_024346495.1 Cyanobium sp. A1C-AMD
ACTGTAACGGAAGATTGCGGGATTAGTGAGAAGGCTGGCCGGGAGGCGCCAAAGCCCTGCTGATGAATCCCATAAGCGCTGCTTATGTTGGGGTGCGGCGGATCACCTGGAGCCCCAGCGTCACCCTCGTGCCGACCCGCTTCTGTTTCAACTCCTGCGGCTACTGCAGCTTTCGGCGCCCCCCAGATGGCCTAGATCCCTTAGCTGATGGGCTCAGTGATGCCCAGGCGCAAGCGGCATTGAGGCTGCGCCCTTGGGCTGCGGAGGTGCTGTTGCTAAGTGGCGAGGTGCCGCCCGGCTCCCCCCAGCGCCGCGCCTGGTTCAGTCGTCTGCTGGCTCTTAGTCGTCTGGCCTGGATAGAAGGCCGGCTGCCGCACACAAACGCGGGCCCCCTCTCCATAGCTGAGATGGCCTCCCTAGGCCGGCTTAATGGCTCCATGGGGCTGATGCTGGAAGGGCTCGGCCCGGCCTACGACGCCCTCCATCGCCAGTCTCCGAGCAAGAGCTTTGCGGTGCGACTCGGCCAGTTGGAGCAGGCTGGTCGTTTAGGGATCCCCTTCACCACGGGGCTGTTGCTGGGCGTGGGGGAGTCTGAGGCCGACAGGCTCGCGGCCCTGGAGTTGCTGGCCCAGCTGCAGCGCCGCTGGGGTCACTTGCAGGAGGTGATCCTCCAGCCCTTCCGCCCCGATGACACTTCTGCGCTGTTGCTCAATGCCACTGAGCAGGCCGACCTGCTTGGCACCATTGCTGCAGCCCGGACAATCCTGCCGCCGGAAGTGCACCTGCAGTTGCCACCAAATCTTTGGCCCTTGCAAGAGCTAGCTGCTGCCCTGGCGGCGGGCATCGATGATCTCGGCGGCATCGATAGCAGTGACGTGATCAACCGCGCCTATCCCCAGCCCACGCCAAAGGAGTTAGCGGAAGTGCTTGCCCAGGCTGGCTACGAGCTGACTCCCCGGCTGTGCGTGCATCAAGCCTGGCGGCGCTGTTTGCCGCTGGCGATGCGGCGCCAGGCTCTCCGCGCCGAATCAAGGTTGTTAGCGTCCAAATCTTCCGGACTCAGGAGTCCATGGCCGTGAGCGCCGCGAGCGACCAACGGGTGCTGCTGGTGCGGCTTCCCTGCAATCCAATTTTTCCAATCGGCCCGATCTACCTGGCTGATCACCTGCATAAGCAGTTTCCGCAGCTGCCTCAGCAGATTCTTGATCTGGCGGCAGTGCCCCTGCTTGATGTGGAGCAGGTGCTGCTGCGGGCAGTTGAGGCGTTTAGGCCCACCCTGCTGGTGTTCTCCTGGCGCGACATCCAGATTTATGCGCCCGTGGATGGGCGTGGCGGCAATCCCCTGCAGAACTCTTTTGAGGTGTTTTATGCCCGAAATCCGCTCAGGCGCTTGCGTGGTGCCTTGGGTGGCCTGGGGTTGATGGCTTCCTTTTACGGTGAGCTATGGCGCAATTTGCGGCTGGTGCGCCGCGGCCTGCGCCGGGCCCGCCGCTTCGAGCCCAAGGCCACCGCTGTGCTGGGAGGGGGTGCGGTGAGTGTGTTTTATGAGCAGCTGGGCCGCAAGCTGCCCAAGGGCACCGTGGTGTCGGTGGGAGAAGGGGAGCCCCTGCTGGAGAAGCTGATCCGTGGCGAATCCCTGGCTGCGGAGCGCTGCTTTTTGGCGGGTGAGGCACCCCGGCCCGGGCTGATCCACGAGCAGCCGGCTGGCATGGATAAAACCGCCTGCAACTACGCCTACATCGCCGAGATTTGGCCCCAGCTCGACTGGTATCTCGACGGCGGTGACTTCTACGTGGGCGTCCAGACCAAGCGCGGTTGCCCCCACAACTGCTGCTACTGCGTGTACACCGTGGTGGAGGGCAAGGCGGTGCGCGTCAATCCTGTGGAGGAGGTGATCGCTGAGATGGGCCAGCTCTACGCCAAGGGCGTGAGAGGTTTTTGGTTCACCGATGCCCAGTTCATCCCGGCCCGGCGCTACATCGACGACGCCAAGCAGTTGTTGCGGGCGATTCAGGCCCAGGGTTGGAGCGATATCCGCTGGGCCGCTTATATCCGCGCCGACAACCTCGACGCCGAGCTGGCTGAGCTGATGGTGGCCACCGGCATGGATTACTTCGAGATCGGCATCACCTCGGGCTCCCAGGAACTCGTACGCAAGATGCGCATGGGCTACAACCTGCGCACCGTGCTCGAGAACTGCCGCCTGCTGGCTCGGGCCGGCTTCCGCGAGCACGTGTCGGTTAATTACTCGTTCAACGTGATCGACGAGCGGCCAGAAACGATCCGCCAGACCGTGGCCTACCACCGCGAGCTGGAGCGCATCTTCGGGGCCGACAAAGTCGAGCCGGCGATCTTTTTCATCGGCCTGCAGCCCCACACCCACCTAGAGCAATACGGCTTTGATCAGGGCCTGATCAAGCCTGGCTACAACCCGATGAGCATGCTGCCTTGGACTGCTCGCCAGCTTCTCTGGAACCCTGAGCCGATGGGCAGCACCTTCGGCCGCATCTGCCTCGAGGCCTTCGAGCTCAACCCCGGTGATTTCGGCCGCACCGTGATGGACCTGCTTGAGCGTGATTACGGCCTCGCCCCACTGGAAGAGGCCCTACATGCCCCAGTGGAAGGGCGCAAAGCCCTGGCTACGGCGACCCGCTAGACCCGTCTTTGCTCCACCAGCGGCGGCGAATCCAGAGCAGGGCGCCCAGGCCTATCCAGCCAATCAGTCCGCCGATCGGGTTGATGTCGGCGCCACCGGGCCCCACCAGCCAGCCAGGCGCTGCTGGGGAAATCTGCAGCAGGCCCTTCTGCACTAGAAACCAACCCCCCACTAGGCCGCCATGCAGGCCTATTGCTCCCCATAGGGAGCCTGCGTCGGCTCGCCGTTGCAGAGCCAGCACCAGACCCAACAGAATTAGTCCCCCCAGCAGCCCCAAGGCCTCGAGCCCAGGGGCCCGATACCAGGGGTGCAGCAGGGCAAAGATCAGCGCCTGCACCACCAGCGCCCGGCGTGCCCCCAGCTGGAGCTCCAGTTCACCCCATAGCCAGCCGCGAAATAGCAACTCTTCGGCAAATCCCACCCCCGCCAGCAGCAGCAGGCCGTTGAGCAGCAGGGCTCCATTGAGCTCTCCAAGCCATTGGGCTTGGCCCGCGAGCATTAAGCCCACGGCAACTAGGGCGAGTAATAGCAGTGCCTTCAGCAGCCCCCGCACGCCGCTGCGTAGGGCAAGGGCACCTGGCACAGCCAATCCCAGGCGCAGCCAGGGATTGGACTCCTGCCAAACCCGCCTCAGTCTCAAAGGCAGGCTGGTAAGCAACAAAATCAGGGCCACTACCAGACCCGCCAGATCCACCTGGTCGGAGCGCCAGTTGGGGGCTAGGAGGGCAAGAGGCCGGGCCACCAGCCAACCCATTAAGTAGAGCAAGGGCACGTACAACAAGGTGCCCCACCAGTGCGGCCGAACTGCCGCGTTAGCTGCCGCAGCAGGCGGCTCCATCAGCTTTCGGGCTCGAGGCTGCTGCTCAGGCCCTTGCCCTTAAGGGTTTCGCAATAAAACTCAGCGGGCTCTAGATCGCAGACGATCACCAGTCCTACGCCGGTGTTGTGGGCCTCCAGCATTACGGCAATCGCGTCCTGCTCACTGAGCGAGGGCACCACTTGGCGCAGGGTGGTCACCACGTATTCCATCGAGTTGACGGGATCGTTGTGCAGCAGCACCTTGTAGCGGGGCGATGGCTTGCGCACCCGCTCCGGGGCCTTCTCCATCAAGGCTGCCCCGCCGCTCTCGCGGCTGGGACTCTGGGTGGCGATTGGCATAAGAGTCATGGCAACAGACATGACGATTCGCCCTATTAAAGGGCCCGGATGCGCCCCATGGCTTCCTCCACGTTCTCCCGGCTGTTGAAGGCCGAAAGGCGGAAGTAGCCCTCCCCAGCGGCGCCGAAGCCGCTGCCGGGGGTGCCCACTACGTGGGCTTTGCCAAGCAGGTGGTCGAAGAAGCCCCAGGAATCAATGTTTTCGGGGGTTTTCAGCCACACGTAGGGGGCCTGCTCGCCCCCGTACACCTGGATGCCGGCGGCCGTCAGCTCGCGGCGGATGATCGCCGCGTTTTGCATGTAAAAGGCAACCAGAGCCTGCACTTGGGCCTGCCCCTCGACCGAATACACCGCCTCGGCGCCGCGCTGCACGATGTAGCTAACGCCGTTGAATTTGGTGCACTGGCGCCTGTTCCACAGGGCCCAAAGCTCCACCCGTTCACCATTGGCGGCAGTGCCCATCAGGCCGCGGGGCACCACGGTGAGAGCGCAGCGGGTGCCGGTGAAGCCGGCGTTCTTGGAAAAGGAGCGAAACTCAATGGCGCACTCGCGGGCGCCTTCGATCTCGTAGATCGAGTGGGGTAGTTCGGGGTCCTGGATGAAGGCCTCGTAGGCGGCGTCAAACAGGATCAGGGCATCGTTGGCGCGGGCGTAATCGACCCAGGCCTGCAGCTGCGCCTTGGTGGCCACAGCTCCGGTGGGATTATTGGGAAAGCACAGGTAAATCAGATCCACCTTTCCAGTGGGGATCTCGGCGGTGAAGCCGTTGGCTGCGGTGATCGGCAGGTAGGTGAGGCCGCCGTAGCGCCCAACAGCGTCGGCGTCGCCGGTGCGCCCTGCCATCACATTGCTGTCCACATAAACCGGGTAAACCGGGTCTGTCACGGCGATGCGGTTGCCCTCGCCAAGGATGTCGAGGATGTTGCTGCTGTCGCATTTGGAGCCGTCGGAGACGAAGATCTCCTCGGCGCTCACCTGGCAGCCGCGGGCCTGGAAATCGCTGGCGGCGATTTTTTCTCGCAGCCATAGGTAGCCCTGCTCAGGGCCGTAGCCATGGAAGCCCTCACGGGTGCCCATCTCGTCGATGGCGCCCTTCATGGCGGTGCGGCAGGCCTCAGGGAGCGGCTCGGTCACATCGCCGATGCCGAGGCGGATGATCGGCGCCTCGGGATTGGCCTCACTGAAGGCCTTCACCCGCCGTCCGATCTCAGGGAAGAGGTAGCCCGCCTTGAGCTTGAGATAATTGCCGTTGACCTGAGCCATGGTGCGCGGGGTGGGCCGCCGCCGGGCCCGGTGAGTGATGGGGGGATTGTCCTATGCGGCAGATTTGGCTTACGCTGGTAAGCAGGCCTGTGGATGCTCGGATGGATGCTCTGCTCACCCTCTCCTCCAAGGGCCAGCTGGTGATTCCAGCCCGGCTGCGCCAGTTGCTCGGGCTACGCGCCGGCGATCGCCTGGCTCTGAACCTTGAGCCCGATGGCCTGCATCTGGCCCCCCAGGGGGCGGCCAATGCGGCCAGTGCTCATGCACTGATTGGTGCGGCTCACTATGAGGGTGAGCCTGTGCCGCTTGAGCGGATGGACCCGGCGCTCTATGTCTCCAAGGGAACGCCATGACCTTGCCGGTGGCCCTTGACACCAACCTGCTGGTGCGCCTACTCACCAATGACGACCCGGAGCAGGCCCGCCGCGTGGCCGATCTGATCGACGACAGCTCAGCCTGTTTCGTGCCGATCACCGTGTTGCTGGAGCTGGAATGGGTCCTGCGCGGCGCTTATCAATTGCCCCGGGAGGCGATCATTCGGGCCTTCCGAGGCTTGAATGCGATCCGCCAACTGCATCTGGAGCAGGAGGAGCAGGTGTTGCAGGCCCTCGAGGCCTATGCCAAGGGGCTGGATTTCGCCGATGCCCTGCATCTGCTGCGCAGTGAGGGCTGCGCGGCTCTGGTCAGCTTCGATAGAGCTTTCGTGCGCAAGGCTGGCGAGCTGGCGCTCACGCCGGCGGTGCAGCAGCTCTGAGCCCGGTGCTGCATACGATCAACTCAGCTTCCAGCCGCCGTGCCCGTGACCGTTGCCACCTCGGCTGATGCGCCGGTCGACTTCGACGCCCTGGTTGATCTGGGCATCAGCAAGCCCGCCCGCTACCTGGGCAATGAGCTGGGGGTGAAGCCGCGCGACTGGGAGGCCGATTGGCAGGCGGTAGGGGTGCGTTGGGCGCTCACCTACCCCGAGGTCTACGAGGTGGGGGCAAGCAACAGCGGCCACATCATTCTCTATTCAATCCTCAACGCCGTTCCCGGCCAGCTGTGCGACCGCAGCTACCTGCCTGCGCCTGATCTGGCGGCACGCCTGCGCGAGCGCGGTGCCCCCCTCTTTGCGGTCGAGAGCCGGCGCCCCCTAGCCGCCTTCGACATCCTGGGCTTCTCGCTCAGCTACGAGCTTGGCGGCACCAACATCCTCGAGATGCTGGAGCTAGCCGGCATCCCGATCCGGGCTGCTGAGCGGGGCGACCTGCCTCTGGCTCACCCGGATGCGCCACCGCTGATCTTTGCCGGCGGCCCCACCGCCACCAGCAACCCCGAGCCCTTTGCTGCCTTCTTCGACTTCGTGGCCCTCGGCGATGGCGAGGAGCTGCTGCCGGAGATCGGCCTTGTGGTGGCTGAGGCTCGCGCAGCCGGCCATACGCGCCGGCAGCTGCTGCGCGATCTGGCTCAGGTGCCTGGCGTGTACGTGCCCTCGCTCTATGGCCCCGGCGTAGATGGGGTGAGCATCGAGCCGCTCGAACCAGGCGCCCCTGCTCGGGTTCAGCGGCGAACGGCCACGCCGATGCCCCACTACGCCATGGGGTTGGTGCCCCATATCGAAACCGTGCACGACAGGCTCACGGTGGAAATTCGCCGCGGCTGCACCCGCGGTTGCCGCTTCTGTCAGCCGGGGATGCTGACTCGCCCTGCCCGCGATGTGGAGCCAGAAGCGGTCATTGAAGCCGTTGAGGAGGGCATGGGCCGCACCGGCTACAGCGATTTCTCGCTGCTTTCGCTGAGCTGCTCGGATTATCTGGCTCTGCCTGCGGTGGGGGTGGAGCTGCGCAATCGCCTGGCTGACAAAAACGTGAGCCTCACCCTGCCTAGCCAGCGAGTGGATCGTTTTGATCAAAACATCGCCCACATCCTGGGCGGTACCCGCAAGGCGGGCCTCACCTTTGCGCCGGAGGCTGGCAGCCAGCGTCTGCGCGACATCGTCAATAAGGGGCTCACCGACGCAGAGCTGCTGGCCGGCGTTCGTACGGCGATGGAGAACGGCTATCGAAAGTTGAAGCTCTATTTCATGATCGGTCTGCCGGGTGAAACTGACTCCGACGTGCTCGGCATCGCCGATACCTGCCAGGCCCTGCAAGGGCAGTGCTCCGATCTCGGCCGGCTGGAGCTCAACCTCACGATCAGTAATTTCACGCCCAAGCCCCACACGCCATTCCAGTGGCACAGCGTCAGCACCGATGAATTTCGGCGGCGTCAGGAGCTGTTGCGCCGGGCCCTGCGCCAGTTGCGGGGCCTCAAAACTAATTTCAGTGATGTGCGCCTTTCCGCGGTGGAAGACTTTGTCGGCCGCGGCGACCGTCGCCTCTCAGCGGTGATTGAGGCGGCCTGGCGGGCCGGGGCTGGATTGGATGCCTGGTTTGAGTCGGCCGAGCGCAGCTACGCCGCCTGGACCGGTGCGATCGAGGCAGCGGGTCTGGGCGGCCGCTACCGCCAGCTGGAGCTAGGCGCCTGGAGCGCGGTTGAGGCGATGGATACTGCTGACCTGGAGACCTTTTGCCACCAGAGCCTGCCCTGGGACCACATCGATTCCGGCCTGGATAAGCGCTGGCTGGCCGAGGATCTGCAGCGCGCCCTGGCCGCCACGGTGGTGCCCGATTGCTCCTTTGAAGGCTGCAGCAGCTGTGGCGTGTGCGGCCCGGAGCTTGGCCACAACGTGGTGATTCCGCCGCCTGCCATTCCGGCGGCTCTTCCCCAGCGGGCCCCTGCCAGCGACCGGGTCGACCGGCTCCGCATTGGCTTTGCCAAAACTGGCTCCCTGGCTTTGATTAGCCATCTAGACACCTTGCGGATGCTGGAGCGGGCCTTGCGCCGCTCCGGCTTGCCGGTGAGTTTCACCGGTGGCTTCCATCCTCTGCCTCGCCTGCAGCTAGCCCTGCCGCTGCCATTAGGGGTAGAGGGCAGCGGCGAGTGGCTGGATTTGGAGTTCACCGAACAGGTGGATCCAGGCCTGGTGCGCTCTCGGTTGCAGCCTGAGCTTCCACCTGGCTTCCAGCTGCTCTCGGCTATTCGGGTTGAGGTGTTTGGCGTCAGCCTTTCCCAAGAGCTGGCCTCAGCCCATTGGCAGTTTGTTTTGCAGCCCCAAGCCGGGGCGCCGCCGACCTCGGAGCAGTGGCAGCAGGCCCGCGCCAGCCTGCTCGCCGCCGAGACGCTGATGTGGAACGACACAGATAAAAAGGGTCGCCCCCGCAGCCGAGATTGCCGGCCGTTTCTGCTCGATTTGCAATGGGCGGAGCCGCAGTCGGATGGTTCCTTGCTGTGCACCCTTTGGGCTGCGATCGATGCTGCTGGCCGCAGTCTCCGCCCTGAGCAGGTGCAGCACTGGCTCGCTGAACGGCTCGGTCAATCCCTTTCCCTGAGTGACTTGCGGCGGAAGGACTTGGTGCTTAAGCCGTGCTAATTTTCTAACAAGGTGAATAGCCCGCTGAACTCGGTTAACTGATCGAGTTTCAGGGGTTGCCGGTAGCCAGGTTCGCTGGTTTAACCGCCCCAGGACACCTCTGTCCCAGTCTTCGCCCCACCGCTTTCAGGAAGCTCGATTCTTGAAAGCTGTTTCGCGGCACTCGATGCGCGAAAGATTCAGAACAGCATTTTTTGCAGTATTGCCGCCAGAGCGACCGGATTTACCGGCGTTCCGATCATTTTTTGGGCTTCCGATAGTCCATGTTTTTTGGCTTGTAGATGTTTTTCTGGCCTGGCCCCGTAGGGCTTGAACCAGGTTTCAGCCTTCAAGTCCGCCCATATCCATCGTTTTATCCCTGGCCGGGCCCGTCGGGCCCATCCCATTCCCCATGCCCCAGCAGATCGTCATAGCCGAGCAACTGCGAATCGCCGCAGTTCTCAACGACGAACGTGTTGATGAATTGGTTGTGGCCCAAGGCCGCTATCAGATCGGAGACGTCTATCTAGGCACCGTTGAAAATGTGTTGCCTGGCATCGACGCCGCTTTTGTAAATATCGGCGAAAGCGAAAAGAACGGCTTTATTCACGTCACTGATCTGGGCCCCTTGCGGCTGCGCAAGGGAGCTGCCGGCATTACCGAGCTGCTGGAGCCGCGCCAGAAGGTGTTGGTGCAGGTGATGAAGGAGCCCACCGGTACCAAGGGCCCCCGCCTCACCGGCAACCTGGCCTTGCCGGGGCGGTTTTTGGTGCTGCAGCCCCACGGCCAGGGAGTGAATATCTCCCGCCGTATCAACGGTGAGAACGAGCGCAACCGGCTGCGGGCCCTCGGTGTGCTGATCAAGCCACCAGGTGCCGGCCTGCTAATCCGCACCGAGGCAGAGGCTGTTAGCGAAGAGCTGCTAATCGACGACCTTGAAGCCCTGCTGCGCCAGTGGGAGGGCATCCAAACCGCCGCCGAAACCGCCAGCCCACCGGTCCTGCTCAACCGCGACGAAGACTTTGTGCATCGCGTGTTGCGCGATCTCTACAGCCCAGAGCTAGTGCGGGTGGTGGTTGATACCCCGGAAGCGGTTGCCCGGGCCAATGCCTTTCTGGGCTCTGATCACACCACGGTGCTGGTGGAAGCCCACACCGAATCGGCGGAGATCCTTGAGCACTTCAAGGTCAATGCCGCCATTCGCGATGCCTTGAAGCCGCGAGTTGATCTGCCTTCCGGCGGCTACGTGATTATCGAGCCCACCGAGGCTCTCACGGTCATTGATGTCAACTCCGGCTCCTTCACCCGCTCGGCCAACTCTCGCGAGACGGTGCTCTGGACCAACTGCGAAGCGGCTGTGGAGATCGGCCGCCAGCTGAAGCTGCGCAACATCGGTGGCGTCGTGATCATCGACTTCATTGATATGGAGTCCCGTCGTGATCAGCTGCAGCTGCTCGAACATTTCACCCAGGCGGTTCGCGACGATGCCGCCCGTCCCCAGATAGCCCAGCTCACCGAGCTCGGCCTAGTGGAGCTCACCCGCAAGCGCCAGGGGCAGAACATCTACGAACTGTTCGGACGAGCTTGTCCCAGCTGTGGGGGCTTGGGTCATGTGGCCGTGCTGCCAGGCAAAGACACGCTTCAGCCCCTGGCAACCCTCACCGGCCTGGTGCGCTCCGCAGCATCGGCTCGCGCTGAGGTGCTCAGCCCCGGCATCCCTGAGGCCGCTACCGGTCGCCGCCGCCGAGGCGGGCGAGGCGGGCGTAATGGCAGTGAGTTCCTCGATGCGCCTGGCACGCAGGCCGCTGATGGGGTCGAGATCGTCCCGATCGAGGCACCTGTCTCAGGCAGTGGCGCCAGCATGGAGCCCGCCCCCCGCCGCTTTGATCAGGAGCTTGTGGCCGTGCCGATGGATGCGGACCAGGAATTGGTGTTTGGTTGGATGGGCCTCAATCCAGCCCTGCTGCTCGAGCAGCCCCCCAGCAACGACAACGTCGTGGTCAGGGTGGTTCGCCCCGGCATGGAGGCGGAAGAAGTGCTGGAGCAAGCCAGGCAGCAGCTGGCAGTTGCTGGTTCCCGTCGTCGCCGCGGACGAGGTGGTCGCGGCGGTAATGGGGCCGCCGCTGATGGTCAGTACGGCGCTGGAGAGATGCCGGCCTCAGGCGTAGAGACTCTGGTTATGCCGGCCCCGGTGGAAATTACGCCCCTGCCAGAGCTCAGCGAGCCCGAGAGAGTGGTCACGGTGTCGGTACCTACCACTGCCAGTATCGCTCCTCCTGAAGTCGAGATTCCAGCTCGCCGCGGTCGCACCCGCAGTTC
Organism: Cyanobium sp. A1C-AMD; assembly: GCF_024346495.1. Classification (NCBI taxonomy): domain Bacteria; kingdom Bacillati; phylum Cyanobacteriota; class Cyanophyceae; order Synechococcales; family Prochlorococcaceae; genus Cyanobium; species Cyanobium sp. A1C-AMD. The sequence continues at coordinate 10,826 of NZ_JAGQDB010000019.1, forward strand.
TGCCGCCAAAACCCCTGCAGCGAAATCCCAAACCTCCCAGACCACAACCCCCGAAGCCGGCACCGCCCAAGTAGACACCGCGTTGGCAGTCGCTGAGCCGGAGCTTGATGAGTCAGGCGAACCACGTCGCCGCCGCCGGCGCTCCTCGGCCTCCAGCTGAGTGGGTCCGCCGGAGTCGGATCCCTGGCAGGGCCGGGATCCGGGCGAGTGCGCCGGCGTTGATGAGGTCGGTCGCGGTTGTCTATTCGGCCCTGTTTTTGCTGCTGCGGTAGTGCTGCCGGCCGCAGCGCTAAAGCCCTTGGCTGGTCTGGGGCTCACCGACAGCAAGAAGCTCACCGCCCGGCGACGAGCGGCCTTGGTGCCCGTTATCCAGCGCCTGGCGGCTTCCTGGGCCCTCGGCCAGGCCTCGGCGGCAGAAATCGATCGCGGGGGCATCCGGCTAGCAACAGAGCTGGCCATGGTCCGCGCCCTGCAAAAACTGTCGTGTCCGTTTGAGCTGCTGCTGGTGGATGGGGTGCTGCCCCTGCGGGGCTGGTACGGCGACCAGCGCACAATGGTGCGAGGCGATAGCCACTGCCTGGCGATTGCGGCCGCCAGCGTGCTGGCCAAGCAGGCCCGGGACGCCTTGATCACCGCCCTGGCGGAGCGCTATCCGGGCTATGGGCTGGAGCGTCATGCTGGTTACGGCACGGCCTTGCATCGCGCCGCCCTCCAAAACCTCGGCACAACGCCGCTGCATCGTCATAGTTTTTTGGGGCGGCTGGAGCTCAGTGCTCCTGGCACCAGAGGCGATAGTCGCTGAGTAGCTGCTGCCCCACCCGGCCCTTGATGCCCAGCAGGATGCCTGCCAGCAGAGAGCGGCCGGTGGCCTCCAGCACCTTGGCGGGAATCAGTTTGAGCAGCGAGGGCTGGCTCACCGTCACGGCCAAGCTGGCTTCCCCTTCCAGCCCGTTGGCACCCGCTGCCAACCAGGATCCCAGGGTGAGCTGGAAATCATCCACTAGCCCCAAACCCTCCAGTTCACACTCGGTGGCTTCCAGCACCAGCCGGTCTTGGGCCAGATGGATGCGCAGATCCACCACTGGCTGAATCTGCAGTTGAAATACCTGCAGATGGGTCACCGCGTAGCGATAGCGACCTGGGCCGAGGGGCTCGAGCTGGTCGGGATCCAGCAGGGCTTTGACCACCCGATCCTGATCGCTCAAGTAGGCGGCCAGCCGTTCGGGCTGGTGGCTTACGTCAAGTTGCAGTTGCTGACTGGCGCTGAAGGCCAGGGGCATGGCCTGCGGGCCGGCGCGGCATGATCCTATCGGTCACCACTCGATGGCCTCTCCTCGGTTTCGGAAACGATGCGTTTTGCCTTCCTCGGGCCGGCCGGCACCTACGGCGAGCAGGCAACCCGGCAACTGGCCGAGTTGGAAGGCGTCGCCAACCCTGAATTGGTGCCTCAGCTAGGTATCCGGGCCGTTGTTCAGGCCCTAGCCCATGGCACCTGCGACGCTGCAGTGGTGCCTGTCGAGAATTCAGTGGAGGGGGGGGTGACGGCCTGCCTGGACGCGCTCTGGGAGCATCCGGATCTCAGCGTCGCGCGGGCCCTGGTGCTGCCGATCCGTCATGCCCTGCTTGGCAGCGGCCCGATTACGGGCGTGAGTGAGGTGTTGTCCCATCCCCAGGCCCTGGCCCAGTGCAGCCAGTGGCTGTCGGAACACCTGCCCCAGGCCCTGCAGTTGCCCACCAGCTCCACGGCGGAGGCGGCCCGCATGGTGGCGGGCAGCCGCTTCCGCGCGGCGATCGCCTCCCAGCAGGCCGGCACGGAGCATGGCCTGCTGGAGCTGGCCTACCCGATCAATGATGTGGTGGGCAACTGCACCCGCTTCCTGTTGCTGCGGCGGGGACCCCGCTCCTCGCAGGGCCCGATGGCAAGCCTCGCCTTCTCCCTGCACTCCAACCAGCCAGGGGCCCTGCTCGAAGCCCTGGGCTGCTTTGCCCAGCGCGGGCTCAACATGGGCCGAATCGAGTCGCGCCCTTCAAAGCGGGAGATGGGTGAGTACATTTTTTTCGTTGATCTGGAGCTTCCCGATGGATCGACCCCTCTGGAGGCAGCCCTTGCTGAGCTAACGCCCCTTTGCGAGCACCTAGCCCTATTTGGGGCCTACCCAGTCACCAACCTCGCTTAGGAGTCGTTTAAGGCTGGCTGGGCTTGCGACCGCGAAAGACGCCAAATTGCATCAGTCCAGTGGCGAAGGCCCAACGCATCAGCAGGATCGTGGGGGTTTCGCGCAGGCCTTGCAAAACTGCGGCGGGACCCAGGCCCAGGATGGCGCCTGGCCGGCGTACGCCCTCAAAGATCGATTCGATCCAGGAGGGCAGGGTGGCGCTGGTCCAGTCACCGGTTTCGATTGTCATGCCACCAGCCTGCTGACTTTGCTCGAGGTGCTTTTGCAGTCCGCGGATACTGGCGAATTCAGGGTGGGCCCACTGTTCAAGCAACTGACGCATCACCCAGCGCTCTCGCCGATCCATGGCGCCATCGGCCGGATCGCGCCGGTTCCAGTCAGCTACAGCCAGCAGTCCGCCAGGTTTGAGCACCCGCAACAACTCATCGGCGTAGCGCTGCTTGTCGGGCATATGGGGACAGGCCTCCACACTCCAGACGGCATCAACGCTGGCGTCGGCAATTTCCAGGGCCAGGGCATCCATCACCGCAAAGCGGCAGCTGAGGCCGGCTGGAGTTAGGGCTGTGGCCCGGGCGATCTGGGCCGGGCTGATGCTGATACCCAGGACGTTCAGTCCATAGTCCCTCGCCAGGATGCGGGCGCTGCCGCCAATGCCGCAGCCCACATCCAGCACGGTCGAGCCGCGGGGCAGTTGGTCAAGGCCGCTCCAGCGCGCCAGTTCATGGACGAAGGTTTCTTTGGCAACTCGGAAATCCTGGTGGCGCGAACTGCCGCTAGCAGTTTGGCGGTAGTAGCCCAGGTGGATATGGTCCCCCCAGAGCCGCTCCAGCAGCTGGTCATTGGTCCAGCGGTCGTAGGCGTCTGCCACGCTTGCAGATGATTCATAACGCCGCCGGCGTTTCAACCAGAGGCGCGCTGATAGGGCGACGGCAAGGCCGCCAAGGGCTCCGGCCCCGATGGTGGCGGCCAGGGGCCAGCTCAGGACGGTCATGGCAGGAGTTATTGGGGCTGGAAGGTGTCTTTGAGCACGGTGCGTGCCGCCAACTGCCTCCTGGTCTGGTCCAGCAGTTCGTATTCCTGGCGCAGGCGCTCGCTGGTGTCAGTTATCTCCAGCAGGGCCTGCTGGTGGTCGGCCACGGGGCCGCCTAGGTGGGCTCCGATCCAGAACGACAGCTCCCGGGGCAGGTCGGGCAGGTCGTTGGGCAGGCTGGCCGGTTTGCCAATCAGCTTGCCGGTGAGTTCCACCACATCCCGCAGGGCCTGGCCAACATCGCCCGCTAACGCAGCCAGCTCCGCATGGCTTGTCTCGGGTTCATCCTCAATCCAGCTCACCATTCCCACCCGAAAGGGCGCCTCACGCACGATGTCGAGTACGCGAAAACGCTGTTGCCCCATGGTCACAATGTTGCTGTGGTCGTCGTCCTGGGTCTGGCAGTGCAGGATCTCGGCACAGCAGCCCACATCGGCCATGGTCTGGTTTTGGGGGTCCCAACGCACAACTCCGAAGCGCTGGTCTCCGGCCATCACGGTGCGCAGCAGCATCCGGTAGCGGGGCTCAAAAATATGAAGTGGCAGTACTTCCTGGGGGAAGAGCACCACGTCGGGCAAGGGAAACAGCGGCAGCTCCCTTACGGCCAGCTCGCCCATGGCTTTAACAGGAGATGCAAGAGCATCCTAGAAAAAATGCCCCTGCCACGCGTTGGCGTGACAGGGGCCGGCTGCAGTAAGCGACTGGTCAGGCAGGGCTACCGGAGATTGGGATCAGAGCTTGACTTCAATATCAACGCCGCTGGGCAGGTCAAGCTTCATCAGGGCGTCGATGGTCTTTGCCGAAGGGCTGTAGATATCGATGATGCGCCGATGGGTGCGGGTTTCGAAGTGCTCGCGGGAGTCTTTGTCGACGTGGGGCGAGCGCAGCACGCAGTAGATCTTGCGCTTGGTTGGGAGCGGAATGGGGCCGATCGCCGTTGCGGCGGTGTGGTCGGCAGTTTCGATGATTTTTTCGCAGGAGAGATCAAGCATCCGGCGATCAAACGCCTTGAGGCGAATGCGGATCTTCTGCTGGGCAATGGCTGTGGACATGTCAGATCAGGCGTCAGGAAGCTCCTGGGCGGAACGCCCGGGTGGCTGGTGGAGCTGGATTGTCGAGGAGCGGCAGGTGGGGTGGAGACCCATAGAGGTCCCACCCCAAAAACCTACCTCAGGATCAGGCGATGATCTTGGAAACCACGCCTGCACCGATGGTGCGGCCGCCTTCGCGGATGGCGAAGCGCATGCCTTGCTCAATGGCAACGGGGCAGATGAGCTCGCCGGTCATCTTGATGCGGTCACCGGGCATCACCATTTCGACGTTGGCGCCGTCGTCAGAGGTGAAGGCCGTGATCTGGCCGGTCACGTCAGTTGTACGGATGTAGAACTGAGGGCGATAGCCAGCAAAGAAGGGGGTGTGGCGGCCGCCTTCTTCCTTCTTCAGCACATAGACCTCACCTTCGAATTTGGTGTGGGGCTTGATGGAGTTGGGCTTCACCAGCACCATGCCGCGCTCGATGTCCTCTTTCTGGATGCCGCGCAGCAGTAGTCCACAGTTGTCGCCAGCCAAACCCTCTTCGAGCAGCTTGCGGAACATTTCCACGCCGGTGACAGTGGTCTCGCGGGTGTCGCGGATGCCGACGATTTGAACGGTTTCGCCAACCTTGACCTTGCCGCGTTCGATACGGCCAGTTGCCACGGTGCCACGACCGGTGATCGAGAAAACGTCCTCGATTGCCATCAGGAAGGGCTTGTCGACTTCGCGCTCGGGCTCGGGAATCGACTCGTCGACGGCGTCCATTAGGTCGAGAATCTTGTCAACCCACTCGTTGGCACCACGCTCGGCCTTGTTGCCAGCTTGGATAAATTCGAGGGCCTTCAGGGCTGAACCTGCCACCACGGGGATGTCATCGCCAGGGAAGTCGTAGCTGCTGAGCAGCTCGCGCATTTCCAGTTCGACAAGCTCGAGGATTTCCTCGTCGTCGACCATGTCCTTCTTGTTGAGGAACACCACTAGGGCGGGAACGCCGACCTGTTTGGCAAGGAGGATGTGTTCCTTGGTCTGGGCCATCGGCCCGTCGGTCGCGGCTACTACCAGGATCGCGCCGTCCATCTGGGCGGCACCGGTGATCATGTTCTTGACGTAGTCAGCGTGGCCGGGGCAGTCCACGTGGGCGTAGTGACGATTTGTGGTCTCGTACTCGACGTGCGCCGTGTTGATAGTGATGCCCCGCTCTTTCTCCTCAGGAGCACCATCGATCTCGTCGTAGGCCTGGGCCTTGGCCATGCCCTGGGACGCCAACACGTTGGTGATGGCAGCCGTGAGGGTGGTTTTGCCGTGGTCAACGTGGCCGATGGTGCCAATGTTGACGTGGGGTTTGTTCCTTTCGAACTTCTCGCGTGCCATGAGTAGAAAGAATCGGGGGGGTTAGTGGGTAGAGGAGAGATCAGGAATTGCCCTGATTCTTGGAGATGATGGCCTCAGCCACATTGCGAGGAACTTCCTCGTAATGGCTGAACTCCATCGAGAAAATACCCCGACCCTGGGTCATGGATCGGAGCTGGGTGGCGTAGCCGAACATTTCGGCCAGGGGCACTTTTGTTTGGACCTTGGACTGACCATTGTCAATGGACTGTCCTTCGACCTGGCCACGACGGGATGAAAGGTCGCCGATGACCGACCCAAGGAAATCCTCGGGGATCTCGACTTCCACCTTCATCATTGGCTCAAGAAGTACGGGGTTGCACTTCTTGACTGCGTCTTTGAAGGCCATGGATCCGGCGATTTTAAACGCCATCTCCGAGGAGTCGACGTCGTGGTAAGAGCCGTCAACCATGGTTGCCCTGACATCGATCATGGGGAAACCAGCAATCACACCGGATTGGCAGGTCTCCTTCATGCCGGCTTCTGCGGGACCGATGTACTCCTTGGGAACGATGCCGCCAATAATTTTGTTGACGAATTCGAATCCTGTGCCTGGTTCGCCGGGCTCCATTTCGATCACTACGTGACCGTATTGACCTTTGCCACCGGTCTGACGGGCAAATTTGCCTTCACCCTTGGAGCTGCTGCGAATGGTTTCGCGATACGACACTTGGGGAGCGCCGATGTTCGCTTCAACCTTGAACTCGCGCAGCATCCGATCCACCAGGATTTCAAGGTGGAGTTCTCCCATGCCAGCAATAACTGTCTGGCTGGTTTCAGGATCGGTGGAGACCCGGAAAGTGGGGTCTTCTTCTGCAAGTGACTGAAGAGCTTTGGAAAGCTTCTCCATGTCACCCTTGGTTTTTGGCTCAACAGCCACCGAGATCACGGGCTCGGGGATGAACAGCGATTCCAGAATGATCGGGTCTGAATCGACGCAAAGCGTGTCTCCCGTGGTGGTGTCCTTAAGGCCTAGGACTGCCCCAAGATCACCGGCACGCAGCTCATCGACCTCTTCACGGTCAATGGCTTTGAGGAGGATCAAGCGAGAAATGCGCTCCTTCTTGTCTTTGGTGGAGTTGAGTACATAGCTGCCTTTGTTGAGTACCCCGGAGTAGATGCGTACAAAAGTAAGCTTCCCGTAGGGGTCAGCCATTACTTTGAAGGCCAAGGCGCTGAAGGGTGCGCTGTCGTCGCAAGGGCGGGTTGCCTCGCTGCCATCAGCCAGTAGGCCAGTGATGGGAGGTAGATCAACTGGTGCTGGTAGGTAGTCAACCACTGCGTCTAGCACCAGCTGGACGCCCTTATTTTTAAATGCTGAGCCACAAACAATTGGCACTAAGCCATGATGGATGGTGGCCTTGCGGATGCCTTTGATCAACTGCTCTTCGGTGAGCTCGCCATTTTCCAGGAAGGGATCGATTAAATCTTCGTCGGACTCAGCGACCGTTTCCATCAACTTGAGGCGCCACTTTTTGGCCTCTTCAATCATGTCTTCAGGGATTTCACCTTCAATAATGTCAGTGCCGAGATCATTGGTGTAAATAATCGCCTTGTTGCGCACAAGGTCAATAATTCCCTTCAGATCGCCCTCGGCTCCGATCGGCAGCTGGATCGGCGCGGCATTGGCTTTGAGCCGATCCTTGATTTGGTCGTAGACCTTCAGGAAGTCGGCACCGGTCCGGTCCATCTTGTTGACGAAGACGATCCGAGGCACGTTGTAGCGGTCAGCCTGACGCCAGACGGTCTCTGACTGGGGCTGTACGCCACCAACGGCGCAGAAGACAGCAACCACGCCGTCCAGGACCCGCATCGAACGTTCCACCTCGATGGTGAAGTCGACGTGCCCGGGGGTGTCGATGATGTTGATGCGGTTGTCTTTCCAGGTGGTGGAAATGGCAGCTGCGGTGATCGTGATACCACGCTCACGCTCCTGATCCATCCAGTCGGTGACCGCCGCACCGTCGTGCACCTCGCCCATCTTGTGGACGACGCCTGAATAGAACAGAATCCGTTCGGTTGTCGTGGTCTTGCCCGCATCGATGTGGGCGGCAATACCAATATTTCTAACGCGTTCCAGTGGAAAGGCGCGGGCCACGGGGGAGGTCTCCGAAAGGTCAACAAAACGTGGGCGTAACTCTACAGACGGGTCTGTTGAGGCTGAAGTCGCCCTGGGCTTCAGCAGTTCAGGCAGGATCAGTAGCGGTAGTGGGCGAAAGCCTTGTTTGCTTCAGCCATCTTGTGGGTCTCTTCCCGCTTGCGAACCGCGCTACCGGCTTCGTTGGCTGCATCCATTAGCTCACCAGCCAATTTCTGGGCCATGCTGCGACCGTTGCGGGCGCGGGAGAAATTCACCAGCCAGCGCAGAGCCATGGCTGTACCGCGCTCCTGGCGAACTTCCATCGGCACTTGGTAAGTGGCGCCGCCAACCCGGCGGGCACGAACCTCAACCAAAGGGGTTGCATTGCGTACAGCTGTCTCAAACAGCTCCAGGGGATCAGTACCGGTGCGGTCGTTGATCAGGGAGAAGGCATCCGAAAGGATGCGCTGCGCCGTGGATTTTTTGCCGTGCTTCATGAGCCTGGCCACGATCATGGAGGCTAGGCGGCTGTTGAATTGGGGGTCGGGAAGCACTGGGCGCTTCTCGGCGGCATTGCGGCGAGACATGGTCGACCGGAGCGGGGAGAACTAGGGGAAGGGAATGGAGCGGGCATCGGTGACGCCCTTTGCTGAAGTTGCTGCTCAGCGGCTGGTCACGCTGAGCTAGGCGGTTTCAGCTCTTTGGCGTCTTGGCGCCGTACTTGGAACGGGACTGACGACGGTCCTTGACGCCCGCGGTGTCCAAGGTGCCGCGGATGATGTGATAGCGGACGCCAGGCAGATCCTTGACGCGTCCACCCCGGATCAGAACCACAGAGTGCTCCTGAAGGTTGTGCCCAATGCCGGGGATGTAGGCGGTCACCTCAAAGCCAGAGGTGAGACGCACCCGAGCGACCTTGCGCAGGGCCGAATTCGGCTTCTTGGGGGTGGAGGTGTACACGCGTGTGCACACACCGCGGCGCTCGGGACAAGCGCGCAGGGCGGGCGACTTGGTCTTCCGGGAAAGACTCTGGCGCTCAGTACGGATTAGCTGCTGAATGGTGGGCATCGAGGACCGGGGTCTGGTCGGAGAATATTGGTCGGACGTCCGACCGATTTCGACAATCCGTCACCTTACTGGGTCGCCTGTCGCCCTCCTCCTAAGCGGCTGAATGCAGTGCCGCAGGCGCAACTCACCGTGCCTTCGCCTGGACGTACCAAAAAGCCGCCGCCGCTGATGTCACCCCGGTAGTCCAGGCTCAGGCCGCTCAGCAGGTTCAGTTGCTCTGCTGGCGCATAAAGAGTGATGCCATCGGCACGAGCAACCGGCGTGCCCGCCAGGTGGCCGGGGCGCAATCGAATCGCCCAGCGCTCACAGCGCCCATCAACTAAATCCAGATGCATCATCCCGGGGGTGCCCGCCACAGCCGCGTGGCGGCCCAGCTCGGCGGCGGCGGCGGCGGTCACGCGCAGGCTGTGCGCCTTGGCCATGGGGGTCTGCATATCTGAACTAATTTTGGCAGCCTTCTCACGGCACTAGGCCGACACCGTTGTGAACTGATCCGGCCACACCCCGACCTTTCACCTGCAGGGAACCCCCCAGCACCAGCCCGGTGGAGCTGCCGCCATCGAGATTTAGGGCATCTTGCAGGCCTAGCTGTTGCAGCAGCGCGGCGGTTTCCCCCAGGGAGGGGCCGCTGTCCTGGATCCCCTCCAGGGTGATCAGCCAAATCTGGCGGTCGTCTCTGGCCAGCACGGTGCGGGGTGCTCCTTGGCTGAGGAAGGCGGAACTGAAGTTTTCGGCGGCGCCATTGAGCACGATGCGGCCTGCCTGCAACAGCAATGGCCCCCCGCCAATCACGTGTGTTGCGAGGCCGAGGTTGCTGCTGGGGCGGCTTTCGATCTGGAGCCGATCGCCTAAGCCCCAGGGCAGCTCCGCTCCGCCCCTTCCCACCAGCAGCAGGTCATCGCCCCGTAGCGCCACACCCGCATCCAATTCGGAGGGGCCAAGCTGCTGCCGCACCAGGCCCCCTTGGATTAACAAGCCAGTCTCAGAGCCACTCAGGGCTCGGTAGTTGGGCCCCCAGTCGGCGGTATAGCGGCTGATACCTCGCTGCACGTAGCCACTGTTGACAACGGCGACCGGTAGACGCAGAGCTCCGGGGCCCACAACCCACTCTGAAAGCTGTAGCCGGCCAAAGCGGGGCATGGTTCGCCCGTCCCAGGCGGCGACTCCCCGGTTCAAAATTGGCCCGGAAAGCCATCGGCCGTCTTGTTTTAGAGCCCCCAAGGGCAGGCGCCTTACCCGGTTGAAGTAACCCCCGTTGATCGCTACCCAGGCCTGCTGCTGGTTGGCGAGCTGCACTAGGGAGCTGAGGCCCTCCATGCCTCCCGGTCTGGCCAGGGGCCGCAGCTGCAGTGAGGCCTGAAGTGGATCAATGCGGATCGCATTGATGCGCACCCCCTGGCGCACCAGGCGATCCCACTGAAGTTCTTTGCCAAGTAGGGCCTGCAGGCGCGGATCGATCGGGGCTGGACTGTCAGTGCGGCTAGCGGCCCCCTGATCCGGCCACTCGATCACCACCCGGTTGGGTTCGCCCAGGCTGAATACCCGCGTCAATTTGGCTGCGGAGGGTTTGAGCCTCAGCCCAGCTCTGTCCTGCTGGGCCTGGAGGCCCAGGCTCCCCAGCAGGGTTTGTTGGTCACTGCGGCTGAGCAGGTCGACCACCAGTCCGGCGCCGTCTCTACCAATGGCCGCCGGGCCGCCCAGGTCGAGCACGATGCGCTTGACGGGGCCAGGGTTTGAGCTGCGCACCTGGAGCAGCTGGGGCCTGGCCAGCTCCAGGCTGAGCAGGCCGCCCTCCTGGCGTAGGCCCACGCCGATGCGGCCAAACAGGCTGCTTACGTCTACCGCTACCTCGTCTTCAAGGCTGCGTTGAGCGCTGGCGGGCACTTTGAGGTCCTGGCCAAACCACTCCAGCTCCAGAGCGCCATTGCTGCGGCTGCGGCTGGTGACTCCGAGCTGGTTCTCGAGCACCTCTAGGGGGATCCACAGTTGCTGGGGCGTGTCGCCCAAGCCCTTAACCCAGAGCCAGCGGGCGTTCTGGAGCCGGCCGTTAATGCGGATACTGCTGCCCTGGCGCTCAGTTGGGGCGGCCGCACCGATTGGAACCAGAGGAGGTGGAGGTGGCGGCGTAATCGGCATGGCCTGGCCAACCCCTGGCAGGCACAGAACCAGGAGCCAGCCAGCCAGGAATGCAGTAGAGGCCATGGGCCAGCCTGGCCGACAGCCTTGAAAGCTAGCCCTCTTTAAGGGTTTGGGTGCCAGGGTTTGGGCGCCCTGGTTTGGGGATGTGCATCCCTAGGATCAGCTGCTCTGCTGCTGCCAGCACCTGTGGGTGTTAGCGGCGCTGCCCTGACAGATCACCTGCCGGACCGTCTCGGGTTATGCCTCACTTCTCTCGCCCTGTTTGGCCCCATTGCGATAGCGCTGCGCCGGCCGCTGTCGCTGGCGAAAAGGACGCCTGTGGTGTGGGCTTTCTGGCCAATCTTCAGGGCGAAGCCAGCCACTGGGTGCTGCAGCAGGCCCTGCGCGGCCTCGACTGCATGGAGCACCGCGGTGGTTGCGGTGGCGATGGTGATTCCGGCGATGGGGCCGGGGTGCTCTGCGGCATCCCCTGGAGCTATCTAGAAGATGTATGGCCTGAGGCGGCGGCAGCCAAGGGAGCGGCTCGCGGGCTGGGCATGGTTTTCCTGCCAGCCGATGCTGCAAAGCGCGAGCAGGCAAAACTTTTCTGTGAAGATGAGGCCGCCAAGCTGGGCTTGGGCAGCCTGGGTTGGCGTCCAGTTCCCCTGGATGCATCTGTTCTCGGCTCCCTGGCCCGCCAGACCGCTCCGGCCATTGAGCAGTGGCTAATTGCCGCAGACCAAGCCGGTGATGATCTCGAAGCGCTGCTATTTAGGCTGCGCCGCCGTTGCGGCGATCGGGCCCGCGCCGTTTGGGGGCCAGGGCCTGGTGAGCTCTATTTCGCTTCCCTGAGCAGCCGCACTGTTGTCTACAAGGGCATGGTGCGTTCGGCGGTGCTGTCTGCTTTCTATGGCGACCTGCGCGATGCACGCTTTGCCGTGAGCTTTGCGGTGTACCACCGCCGTTTCAGCACCAACACCCTGCCCCGCTGGCCCCTAGCCCAGCCCATGCGGCTGCTGGGTCACAACGGCGAGATCAATACTTTGTTGGGCAACCTCAACTGGGCAAGGGCTTCGGAAGCAAATCTCGATGCGGTCTGGGGGGAGGCGGCTGCAGAACTGAAGCCAGTGGTGAATCCCGCCTTCAGCGATTCCGCCAACCTCGACGCCACCCTTGAGCTGCTGGTGCGCAGCGGCCGGCCGATCACCGAGAGCCTGCTCACCCTGGTGCCAGAAGCTTTCCGCGACCAGCCTGAGCTGGCAGATAAGCCCGATATCCAGTCGTTTTACGAGTATTCCGCCTGCACCCAGGAGCCCTGGGATGGTCCGGCCCTGCTGGTGTTCGCCGATGGCCGCAGCGTTGGGGCCACCCTGGATCGCAATGGCCTGCGCCCGGCCCGCTACTGCATCACCAGCGACGGCTTTGTGGTGATGGGCAGCGAAACCGGCGTGGTGGAGCTCGAGGAGAGCCGCATTATTGAGAAGGGTCGTCTGGGGCCTGGCCAGATGCTGGCGGTGGACCTGGAGCAGGGCCGCCTGCTGCGCAACTGGGACGTGAAGCAGGAGGTGGCCGCCCGCCACCCCTATGGCGCCTGGTTGGCCGAACATCGCCGCAACCTGGACCCCCAGCCCTGGACCCAGGAGCGCCAGCTGGGTGATCTGGAGCTGCTGCAGCAGCAGACGGCTTTTGGCTTCACGGCTGAAGACTTCGACCTGGTGATCGAGGACATGGCGGGTGCGGCCAAGGAGCCCACCTACTGCATGGGCGACGACATTCCCCTGGCGGTGCTTTCCGATAAACCGCACCTGCTCTACGACTACTTCAAGCAGCGCTTCGCCCAGGTCACCAACCCGCCGATCGACCCGCTGCGGGAAAAGCTGGTGATGAGCCTGGAGATGCACCTGGGCAAGCGGGGGTCTCCCTTGAAGCCCGAGGCGGCTTCGGCGGCGGTGCTGCACCTGGCCAGCCCGATCCTCAACGAGGCGGAGCTGGCGGCGGTGGCCCAGCAGGGCCTACCCACCATCACGCTCTCCACGCTGATGGCCATCACCGAGGGGCCTGGGGGCCTGGCGGCTGCCGTGGAGCGTCTCAAGGCCGAGGCCGAGGCGGCCGTGCGCGCCGGCACCCAGATCCTCGTACTCAGTGATCGCGGCGCTCCCAGCGGCGGCATCGCGGCTACCACCACCACCATTCCGCCGCTGCTGGCGGTGGGTGCGGTGCACCATCACCTGCTCAACCTGGGGCTGCGGCTGCAGGCTTCCCTGGTGGTGGACACCGCCCAGTGCTGGAGCACCCATCACCTGGCCTGCCTGATTGGCTACGGCGCCAGCGCCGTGTGCCCCTGGCTCACCTGGGAAACCACCCGCCATTGGCTGGCCCACCCCCGGGTGCAGAAGCTGATTGAAACCGGCAAGTTGCCTGCTCTCACGCCCGATCAGGTCCAGGCCAACGTGCGCAAGGCCCTGGAAGACGGCCTGCGCAAGATCCTCTCCAAGATCGGCATTTCGCTGCTGGCCAGCTACCACGGTGCCCAGATCTTCGAGGCCATCGGCCTGGGTGCCGACCTGATCGAGCTGGCGTTCAAGGGCACCACCAGTCGGGTGGCCGGCTTGAGCCTGGCTGAACTGGCCAGCGAAACTCTCAGCTTCCATGCCAAGGCCTTCCCCGAGCTGAACCGCACCAAGCTCGAGTTCATGGGCTTCGTGCAGTACCGCACCGGCGGCGAGTACCACCTCAACAGCCCGGAGATGGCCAAGGCCCTGCACGCAGCGGTCAAGGCGGGCCCCGGCTACGACCACTTCTCCACCTACAAGACCCTGCTGGAAAACCGGCCGGTCACGGCCCTGCGTGACCTGCTGGAGCTCAAGCCAGCCGCCACGGCCCTGCCGTTGGATCAGGTGGAGAGTGTGGAGAGCATCTGCAGCCGTTTTTGCACCGGTGGCATGAGCCTCGGCGCCCTCTCGCGGGAGGCCCATGAGGTGCTGGCCATCGCCATGAACCGCATCGGCGGCAAGAGCAACAGCGGCGAGGGCGGTGAGGATCCGGCCCGCTTCGGGGTGCTCAGCGATGTGGACGGCGATGGCCACTCCCCGACCCTGCCCAGCCTGAATGGTCTGCGCAACGGGGACACCGCCTGCTCGGCGATCAAGCAGATCGCCTCGGGCCGTTTCGGGGTGACCCCCGAATATCTGCGCAGCGGCCGGCAGCTGGAGATCAAGGTGGCCCAGGGGGCCAAGCCCGGTGAGGGCGGCCAGCTGCCTGGCCCGAAGGTGGATCCCTACATCGCCTGGCTGCGCAACAGCAAGGCCGGCGTGGCGCTGATTTCGCCGCCACCCCACCACGACATCTATTCGATTGAGGATCTGGCCCAGCTGATCCACGACCTGCACCAGGTGCATCCCGCCGCCAAGGTGAGCGTGAAACTGGTGGCTGAGATCGGCATCGGCACCATTGCCGCCGGTGTGGCCAAGGCCAACGCCGATGTGATTCAGATCTCCGGCCACGACGGTGGCACCGGCGCCTCACCGCTGAGCTCGATCAAGCACGCCGGCAGCCCCTGGGAGTTGGGCCTCACCGAGGTGCACCGCTCGCTCCTGGAGAACGGCCTGCGGGATCGGGTGTTGCTGCGGGCCGACGGCGGCCTCAAGACCGGCTGGGATGTGGTCATCGCCGCCCTGCTCGGTGCCGAGGAATACGGCTTTGGCTCGGTGGCGATGATCGCCGAGGGTTGCATCATGGCCCGGGTCTGCCACACCAATAACTGCCCGGTGGGCGTGGCCACCCAAAAGGAGAATCTGCGCAAGCGCTTCCCCGGGGTGCCCGAGCACGTGGTGAATTTCTTCCTGTTCGTGGCCCAGGAGGTGCGCCAGCTGCTCAGCGTGCTGGGTGTGGCGCGTCTGGAGGATCTGATCGGCCGCAGTGAGTTACTCCAGCCTCGGGCTGTGGCCCTGGCCAAAACCCAGGCCTTGGATCTCTCCTGCCTGATCGATCCGATTCCGGCCGCGGCCGATCGCCGCTGGCTGCAGCACGAGGCCGAGGCCCATGGCAATGGTCCAATCCTGGAAGATCAGCTGCTGGCTGATGCCGAGGTGATGGCGGCTATCGAGGGCCACGGCCGCGTGGCCCGCACTCTGGCGATTGTGAACACAGATCGCAGCGTGGGCGCCCGCCTCTCCGGTGAGATTGCGGCGCGCCACGGCAATAAGGGCTTCGGTGGCCAGCTCGACCTCACCTATGAGGGGGCTGCCGGTCAGAGCTTCGGGGCCTTCGTGCTCCAGGGCATGAACGTGCGCCTGGTGGGTGAAGCCAACGACTATGTGGGCAAGGGCTTCAATGGTGGACGCATCACTGTGGTGCCCCCTGCCGGCGGCAATGCCCCCGGCAGCCAGGTGATCCTCGGCAACACCTGTCTTTACGGCGCCACCGGCGGTGAGCTGTTTGCCCTGGGCCGGGCCGGGGAGCGCTTCGGCGTGCGCAACAGCGGCGCCCGCACCGTGGTGGAGGGTGCTGGCGACCACTGCTGCGAGTACATGACCGGCGGCGTGGTGGTTGTGCTGGGTAGCACCGGCCGCAACGTGGCCGCCGGCATGACCGGTGGCGTGGCCTTCATTCTCGATGAGAGCGGGGGGCTGCGGGAGCGGGTGAATCCGGAGATCGTGGCCATTTGCGAGCTCACCACCCCTGAGCAGGAGGCCCTGCTCAAGCCCCTGTTGCAGGCCCATCTCGACGCCACCGGCAGCGCCAAGGCCGCCGCAATCTTGGCCGACTGGAGCACCTGGAAGGCCCAGTTCAAGCTGCTGGTGCCCCCCAGTGAAAAGGCCACCGTGGGCCTGGCTGAGCGGGAGGCGGTGGTGGCTTGAGCACCACCCCTGCAGCAGCGGCTTAGCGGGGATGCTCCCGCATGAGCCGCTGCACTTCGCCGGCGTGGTAGCTGCTGCGGGTGAGCGGGCTGCTCACCACCTGCAGGAAGCCCAGTTCCGTTTCGCCATGGGTCCGGAATGCCTCAAATTGCTCCGGGGTCACGAACCGATCCACCGGCAGGTGCTTGGGGCCGGGAGAGAGGTATTGGCCGATGGTGACGATGTCCACCTGGTGGCGCCGGAGATCGGCCATCACCTCGAGCACCTCCCCGTCGCGTTCACCCAGACCGGTCATCAGGCCTGATTTGGTGTAGGTGCGCGGCCAGCCCTCGCGCACCCGCTGCAGCAGCTCCAGCGAGCGCTGGTACACCCCTTGGGGCCGGGCCTTCTTGTAGAGCCGAGGCACCGTTTCGATGTTGTGGTTGAGCACGTCGGGCGCCGCCGCCATCACCGTCGCCAAGGCCTGCCAATCGCCGCAGAAATCGGGGATCAGCAGCTCGATCGTGGTGAGGGGGGAGCGCTGGCGCACCTGCTCGATGCAGGCCACAAATTGGCTGGCGCCGCCATCGGCCAGGTCGTCGCGGTTGACCGATGTGATCACCACGTGGCTCAGCCCCAGCCGCGCCACGGCTTCCCCGAGCCGTTGGGGTTCCGTGGCGTCGAGCTCCCGCACGCTCTTGTCGAAGTCGATGTCGCAGTAGGGGCAGGCGCGGGTGCAGCCCGGCCCCATGATCAAAAAGGTGGCGGTGCCGCCGGCGAAGCACTCACCGATGTTGGGGCAGCTGGCTTCCTGGCAGACGGTGTTGAGCTTGAGATCCTGCAGCAGGTCGGCCACCTCGCCGATCCGCTCCCGCTGGGGGGCCTTGACGCGCAGCCAGTCGGGTTTGAGCAAGGCGCCAGTAGGGCCACGGGGGCCAGAAGAAGGGCTGATTCCAATTTTAGGAAGCCACCGGCAGGCCAAGGCCTACAGCCGAGTTGATCCCCTAAACTCGCTTCATCGGGATGTGGCGCAGCTTGGTAGCGCACTTCGTTCGGGACGAAGGGGCCGCAGGTTCGAATCCTGTCATCCCGACTTTTTCAGCTGAGCTCGGCTCCTGGGTAACCCCTGGGGGTCACCATGCGTCCGTCTTTGGCGTAGCTGCTGCTATTGCCAATCAGCACCAGGGTCAGCATGTCCACTTGCTCCACCGGTAATTCGCCCAGGCTGTGCAGGCTGACGGCTTCATCGGCTCGCCCTAGTTGGCGGGCCAGGGCCACCGGTGTTGAGGCCGGCCGGCCCTCCAGCAGCAGCTCTCTGGCTCGGGCCAGTTGCCAGTCGCGGCCAAGGGAGCGGGGGTTGTAGAGGGCTACTACAAAGTCCCCCGCAGCCGCTGCTTGCAGCCGCTTTTCGATCACTTCCCAAGGGGTGAGTCGGTCGCTGAGGCTGATGGTGCAGAAATCGTGCATCAAGGGAGCTCCTGCCTTGGCAGCGGCGAGTTGCAGGGCCGAGATGCCCGGATGCACGCTGAAGCTGGGCCGGCCATCGGCTGGGCTGGCCAGCCAAAGCTCCAGGGCCAGGCCGGCCATGGCGTAGATGCCACTGTCGCCAGAAGAGACCAGGGCCACATTCAGCCCTTGGCTCGCTAGCTCCAGGGCCAGGGCGCAGCGGGCCCGCTCCTCGGTGAGTTGGCCGTTCCAGCGCAGCTGATCAGGTCGCCGCAGCGGTTCAAGCAGGTCGAGGTAGAGGCCGTAGCCCACCCACACCGTGGCTTCCGCCAGGGCGCGGCGCGCATCCGCAGTGAGCAGCTCCAGGCTGCCCGGGCCACTGCCCACCAGGTGCAGCTGGCCCCGCTCGGGAGCCCATTGACTCTCGGCCAGAGCCACCGCCAGGGTGGCTGCCCCGAGCTCGCCTGGGTTGGCATGCTCAATGCGCTTGGTTTGCAGCAATTGGGCTGCGGGGCCAGCTGCCAGCAGGGCTGCGGCCTCGGCCACGCTGGCGGTGCCCATCTCCTGGGCCACCGCTGCCGATGGGGTGGGCACCGGCACTGCGGCTAGGGAATCGGCCCCAAACCAGCGCACTGGCCAGCCTCGTTTAGCCGCTAGAGCAAGCAGGGCCGGTTCATCGGCCTTGCGGTCGATGCTTGCTAAACCAGCTACGGATTCAGGTGCCAAATGCTGGTCGCCCAGGGTCTGTTCCAGCAAGCGCTCCAGCAGGCTCAGGCTGGTGTTGCGTTCACAGCCCATACCTAGCCACAGGCTCGGCGGATGCCAGCGGCAGCCAGCTCCGGTGTGGATATCTACGACCAGATCTGCCTCTGGGTTCTCGCCAGAGCCACTGCCAGAGCCAGAGCCACTGCCAGAGCCACTGCCAGAGCCACCAGCGCGCTCCAGTAGGCAGGTGGCGGCCTCGAGCTCTAGCCAGCGGCGGCTGCCGTGGTGAGCTTCCAGTCGCAGCGGTTGATCCAGATGGGCTGCCTTACGCATCAGGGCGCTCCAATCGCCCTGCCCCCGCTGCCAACCCCAGTCTTTGCCGAAGCTGTCGAGGCTAAGTAAGCCTGCTGCAGCCGTTGCCCCGGTGAGCACAGCCTGGCCTCCTAGGCAGGCGGCAACCTGGTGGCTCAGTCGCTCGGCCCCGGCCACGTGACCCCCTAGCAGGGGAATGGCGAAACGACCCTGTGGATCCACTACCACCACGGCGGGATCGCGCTCTTTATTCGCTAGCAGCGGCGCAATCAGCCTGGTCACCAGGCCACAGGCGCCAACGATCACAAAGCCGCTGGCCGTTGACCACTGTTCAACTAAGCAGTCCCCTGCGGTGATCTGGTCGTCAGTCCCCACCGGGGAGTCGATCAGGCCGGCCTGAAGGAGCTGGTCCAGCACAGGGGCGCTGGCAGGGCTGAAGCCCAGGCCCCAGCGGCGGGCGCGCGGCGCGGCCTGCTCGGGGCGGTTGTTTGGTGAATTCACTTACCTACCTTCTGACGCAGCCCGGCCAGGGGACCCGGCGCCTTGGGCTTGAGCAGGGAACCATCTGGATTCAGCTGGCTGCGGGCCGATCCCCCCAGGTTGGTGGAGGCGCTGAGCCGATCAGTGGTGGCCCTAGTGGCGGGGGCCGTAGAGGTGGGGGCCGGAGTAGGGGCGGGGATCGCTTGTGGGGGTATCACAGGTGCGGACTCTGCTTGTGGGGCATCTTGCTGCGAAGGTTCTGTTAACTCAGCTTCAACAGTGGGCTCCAGCTCAGGCAGTTGTTCTGGGTCAAGTTGTTCTGGGTCAAGTTGTCCTGGTTCCGGCAGGGGTTCCGTTTGAGGCGAAGCCTCGGGCTCAAGTGGTGATTGGGACTCATTTGCGGGCAACGGTTCAGCCACGGTTTGGGGCTCGCTGGCCGTCGGCGGATTGATTTCTATGGCTGCTACTGGTTCTTCTGGGACTGGTTCAGGTTCTGGAGCCGCCGGCGTTGCAGGCTGATCTCCCAGCAGCTGGGCTAACTCGCTGGCATCCAGGCGCCCCCGCTGCCAACTGGGCGTGGGCGAGGAACTATTAATCGTCACCTCGTTCACCAAGGTGTTGAAAGGGGGGTTAAGGGGGGCGCCGCGGCCATCAACCAGCTCCATCAGCACGCTGTTGCTGCCGCTGTGCCAGCCCTTGAGCCACAGAGGCGAGTTCTGATCCACCAAAAAACTGTCACCGTTGACCGTCACTCGCAGGCGCCAGCTGCCGTCGTTGTCGCGCAGGCCCTGGAGGGGAGCATCTAATAACAGCCAGTCGAGCAGCACCGGTTCGCGAGCGGCCAGATCTGCTGTGCTTACGCCTATCAATTGGGGTGTGCCCAGCTGGGGAGTGGCCAGGGGATTGGCGGCCACCCGGTTTACCCGCACCTGGTCCCAGGCGCCTGGACTTTTCACCACTTCCCCCCAGGGTTTGGCCGCATAGGCGGTAAGGCGATGGCTGCCCGGGCCCAGGGGCGGTAGTTCGGCGTCCAGACGAGTTGGGAATTGCCCAGAGAGTGAGGTGGTGAGGCGTTGGGGCGGTAGGTCATCAACTTGCACCACGAGGTGAGGCCCCAGCCCGAGCACTCCCGCATCAACTAACGGCCAATCACGAACCTGCACTTGCAACTTGACCGGACCGCCTGGCAGATCGCTTCCATCTAGCGGGATCTGGATCGATACCTGGGGCTGGCGTTCGGCCAGGGCCGCTTGAACTTGTTGCACGGCGGTAGGTGGCGCGACTTCCTGCAAGCGGCCACTGGGCCCCTGGACTGGAAGAGGCGCTGGGGCTGGGACGCTGCTGCGGCTAGCGGCTAC
>NZ_JAGQDB010000002.1:0-70896 GCF_024346495.1 Cyanobium sp. A1C-AMD
CTGGCTCCTGCCTGCGCCCCTGGCAGCCAAGCTTCTCCTTGGCTGTTGGCCCAGCGATGGGGTCAGCTAGAGCCCGGTCTCGCCCTGATTGAGCCGCAGCCGGTGATGTTGCGACTTGAGCTCGAGTCACCTTTGTGACCACTACTGCTGTGACCACGACTGCCCGGGTGCAGTGGTGCCCCCTGCTGGCCCTGAGCCTGGGTGCCCTGGTAAGCCTGCCTATGCTGCTGGTTGGATGCGGCACCCAGGTCTCTAAGGAGGAGCCGGCCCAGCCTTTTGTCTTCCACTCCCTCAACCTGCGCCAGAAGGATTCCAGCGGACGCCCCCTGTGGGAATTGACCAGCCCGGAGGTCCGCTACGACTTCGGTCGTCGTGTTGCCCAAGCCCGCGACCTGCGCGGCACCATCTATGCAAAGGGCAAACCCCTGTATCGAATAACGGCCAGCAGTGGCACCGTCATTAACGATGGCGAAGTGGTCCAGTTGGAGGGCCCAACCCGGCTGCAGCGCCTTGGGCCCAAGCCACTTGTTGTGACCTCTACTCGTGTGCGTTGGTATCCCAAGCAGGAGCGCATGGAATTGGACCGCAGTCCCCGCGCCTCCCAGGGGGAGTTGCTCGTGTCCGCTCGCCGGGCACGCTTTTGGATCAAGCAGGACAAGTTGGAGTTGAGGGGGGACCCCCTGTTAGAGGGTTCAGGGGCGGTCGGCTTGAAGCTGGCGCTGAGTTCTGCAGATTGGTTCCCAACGACCGGTCAACTGATCGGTCGAGGGCCAGTTCGGGGAGAACGGCGTCTGGCAGCTAGTGGAGTTCAAACACTTTCGGCGCCATCCCTTACCGGTAATTCCCTGCTTCAGCTGATCGACCTACAGGCACCGGTGCAGGTGCTGGATCCTGGCCGCAAGGGCCGTCTAGATGCCAGCCATACCCGCCTCGACCTGGCGCGGGAACGCATTAGCAGTGCCTATCCATTCACCGCTGTGCTGGATCAGTCCCGGCTTAGCGGCACGGGCTTTGAAGCGATTGGTCCTAGTCACATCTTGATGGTTCCCCTTAATTGCCGCCTAAACCAACCAACCGATTCCCTAATCGCCAATAGCTGCAGCTGGAATTGGCAGACAAATAAGGTTGAGGCCCTTGGTGCTGTCGAGCTGCGCCGCAAGGCTCTTGCCCAGGTCACCCGCGCTCAGCGGCTTCAGGGCGTGCTTAATGAGCAGGGGATGGCCGTATTCAGCAGTCCGGGGGCAAGGGTGGAAACTCGGGTGACCTTGCCTCCTCGGGCTCCATCAGGTCCTGATTCCCGCAAGCCGGCTCCATTCGCTCTCTAAGCCGCTGGGACCAACCCTCGAGCCAGGTCAAATCGCTGCGGCTAAAGCAGCGCGGCGACCAGCCAGCAAGCACTACCAAACCCCTTGAGCCAATCGGCTGAACCACTACGGCTGGCACCCCTGGCAGCAGGCTCTCAAATTCAGCACGGCCTGGATAGAGGTTCAGATCTACAAGTGAGATGGCGGAACCTTTTTCTTGGGCTCGCTGGCAGATAGCTCCTGGTTCAAAGGGCACCTGCGCCAGTAGGCCGCGGCGCAGCAAACACTTGTTTTGCCACAGCACCACCACCGCTGCCGCCGGGGTGGCGGTGAGCAACATCTGACTGCCCCAGCCCAATTCTTCCAATAACTCTTCAGGTAGTCCATCTGCGAGCTCCACTCCCTGCACCCCTTCGAGGGCAACTCGGGCAGCCGCTTCGGGCAAGGCTCGGGTCCAGAGCACACCCACCAACATCAGAGCTACCGCCAGGAAGCTGGCCAATACGGCGGCTCGCTCGAGGGCGGGATCGATGCTTCTCGCGGTTGTTTGATTCAGTACAACCAGGGCCAGGGAGGCCACCCCAGAGAGAAAACAGACCCTTGCGGGTGTGGAGGGGGCCATGGGGGTTAAGCAGGAGGCGACAGCTGGGCCCGCAGGCGGCAAACTAGATCCATGTTGGGCCTGAACCGTTGCCCCCTTCCCTGCGTGTGACCCGTCGCATTCCCTTATTGGGAGTGGTGGCAGCCCTGTTTATGGGCTTTGCAGCCTTTTGGATGCCTGCCCCGGCCCTGGCAATTGCCGCAAGTGGTCTACCGGCCTCCGCTCCCCAGGAGCGCATCCTTGACACCGCAGATGTGCTGAGCCGCGCAGCCATCGGCGAGCTCAGCAAAACCCTCGAAAGTTTTTCAGCAGAGCGGGTGGATGCCCACTTGATCACCGTTAACCGCCTTGACTACGGGCTGAGCCTTTCCCAGCTCGGCAATTCAGTGCTGGAGCGTTGGTCCGAGTCGGGGGGCGAGCCCAACCAGGTGCTCTTTTTAATCGACAGCCAGACGAACAGTGCGGCGGTGGTGACCTCTCCAGGCCTGGTTACCCAGCTTGACGCCAGCCTGCTACGCAGCACGGCCCGAACCACGATGGCCCAGCCGATCCGCGATGGTGGTCGCTATCGCCAGGGCAGCCTCGATGCCATGACTCGCCTGCTCACCGTGCTGCAGGGAGGTGAGGATCCCGGCGAACCAATCACTGCTGAGGTTGTCAGCCAGCCCACCAACATCCCCACGAAGGAGGAAACGAAGTCAAGTAATGCCTTCACTTGGATTGTGGTGCTTCTAACGGTTGGCACGATTGTGCCCATGCTCACTTGGTGGGTCTTCTCGCGCTGATCCGATGGCACTAACCAACTGGATGGGGGCATTTGGGCGCGCCCAAGCCCTAGACCTCAGCAACGATCTTGAGCGCGGTTATGAATCCGCCCTGCTCATCCAGAGCATTGAGCTAGAGCACTACAACGACCGGCCCGTACGTCCTGAATTGGACCTGCGTATTCCCAGGTCGGCCCAGGCTCAGTTACTGCGCCGTTTTCGTGCTGCGCTAGAGGTCTGCCGCCAGTCTGTACAAACCTTGCAGACCCACCGAGGCGAGTTGGCCGGTCAGGAAATTCGCCAGTTTCAACTGATTGAGTCTGTAGTTGCCCGCTACGCGGCTAGTAGGGATCCCCTGCCTGCTATCAGTCGCTCCCCGGAGGTGCTGCCCCGCAGCCTGATTGGTGTTGTTGATCAGGTGCGTCGCCAGCTCGACCCCGAGGCGGAAGCGAATGTGGTGGCTGGCTTTCGACGGCGCAGAGACTCCACTCTGGTGTCACTGCGCATCCTGCTACTGCTGATTTTGGTGCCGGTGCTGGTGCAGCAAATCAGCCGCACCTATGTGTTTTCGCCCCTGGTTGATCGATTCGCTCCAGACAACGCTTTTCTTACCTACCCCAAACCAAAGCTTGAGGAGAAAGCCGTAGAGAAATTACGACTTTTCCAGGCGGAGATTGAATTTGATGCCCTCTTGAACGGCAATCCCCTGCCCAGCCGTGATGAGCTGCAGAAGCAGCTGGCGAGCAAGGCTCAGTCGCTCAAGGATGAAGCAGATCTGGAAAGCACCCACGCCATTAAGAACGTGCTTGCCGATCTCGGTGGCCTGGTCGGGTTTGTTTGCGTTTGCTTCTTTGGTCGGCGTGATCTTCAGGTGTTGCGCGGTTTTCTAGATGAGCTTGTGTATGGATTGAGCGACAGCGCCAAGGCCTTCGGAATCATCTTATTTACCGATATTTTTGTTGGCTTTCACAGCCCGGAGGGCTGGACAGTGCTGCTAGATGGCGTTGCTCATCACCTCGGCCTGCCTGCCCAGGAGAATTTCATAATGTTATTTATTGCTACCTTCCCGGTGGTTTTAGCAACCGTGTTCAAATACTGGATTTTCCGCTATCTCAACCGTGTTTCACCTTCTTCTGTGGCCACGCTCCATAACATGAATGGTGGTGGTTGATTCCTACCAGCCATGCACTCTTGTGCTCGGTCCTGCCCGCAGTGGCAAGAGCCGCTGGGCCGAGCACCTCGCCATGCAGTCGGGACTGCCGGTTACCTACTTGGCAACCGGGCCTCAGCCAAGCGCCGAAGATGCTGCCTGGTTGGCGAGGGTTGAGGCCCACGCCGCTAGACGTCCACCGCACTGGAGCGTCTTGGAGGTTGATAGCGCCTTAGCCGGCGCCCTCGACTGTCTCAGCCCCCCTGGCATTGCTCTTGTCGATTCCCTCGGCACCTGGGTCGCTGCTGGCCTTGATCTCGATGGTTCTGCTTGGCAACAGCGCTGTACAGCTCTTGCCCAAAGCTTGAGCAGCTGCAAGGTGCCCGTGCTGCTCGTGAGTGAGCAAACCGGGTGGGGGGTTGTGCCTGTCACTGCGATTGGCGGTTTGTTTCGCGATCGCCTTGGCTCCTTGGAGCAGCAGCTTGCCCCCCTCTGCGCTGGCATTTGGCTTGTGGTTGCGGGCCGCGCCCTCAATCTGAGCAACCTGGGTTTTGCCGTACCAGCTCTTTGATCGTGCCGCGGATCGTTTTGTTTCAGCCCCAAATCCCACCCAACACGGGCAGTGTGGCGCGAACCTGCGCGGCCACCGGCACGGAGCTGCACCTAGTGGAGCCCCTGGGCTTCCAAATTGATGATCGACAGCTCAAGCGGGCTGGCCTCGACTATTGGCCCCTGGTGTCATTGCAGCGCCATGCCGACTGGTCAGCGTTTGCTGATCACCGTGTCCGCAGCGGCGGTCGCCTGATCGCCCTTAGTAGCCATGCAAGCCAGCCCTACACCAGTTGGCAATTTGAACCCGATGACTGGCTGCTGTTTGGCCGCGAAACCGACGGCCTACCAACGGATGTGCTGGCCTCGGCCGATGCGGCTCTCACGATCCCAATGTCAGGTGCCAAGCGGCCCCAGCAGGCCGGAGTGCGTAGCCTCAACCTCTCCGTGTCGGTTGGGGTGGTGTTGTTTGAGGCGCTACGACAACAGAATTTGCTGACATTGGCGTGATCCCCTGAGGTGACAGCGATCTGGTCACCCCATCAGCGCCCTTGGTCGCAACCACCACTTGTGGCGGTGAGTTCCGTCCGCTACTGTCTGGCCGGCTTGGGGATATCGGCTTCTCCACAGGTTTTGTCCGACTGAATGAATTGCATGAAGCCTTTGCAAACGACTCTGCGATTCCTGATCCCCTGCGCCATTGCCCTGCCGGCAGTGGTCGCAGCTCTTGACCCCGCCGATATCGAGAAGGCTTCTGTTGATTCTTTGATCGCTGCCCTACCTGCCCCCAGCATCGACAAGATCTGGGTCAAGGTGCGCCAGCCCATCAGCGTTGAAGAGCTATCCAGCAGCCTCAAGCTCGCTGAAGAGCGATTGGCCAAACTCAACGACGTCAACGAAGACCACCATTTCCGTCAAGGTGACTGGCTTGTTGTTCCCAGCCAGCAGTCGAGGCAAATAAAGCAGCTGGCAGCGATCGATACCAGCGAGCTGCGCCGTACACCTCCTCTCCAGTCCCTTCCTCCTGTGGAGGAGCGTGCTGTTGTCCGCTTTGGCGACACGGTCGTAAAGATTGCTCAGCGCTATGGATTGACCCTGCAGGAGCTGCTGCGTCTCAATCCTGGCCTCGAAACCGCACGCCTTGTCGTCGGTAGCCAGGTACGCCTCGCTCAGGCGTCATCCGGTCGAACCCGCATGGTGCTGGGGCTCAAGCCAACCACTAGTGGCGGTATCAGCTGGCCCGAACTGCCTGGTTTTGATGAGCTCAACCAGCCCTTTTCTGGTCCAAGCTCAGCCCAGGGCTGGATTTGGCCGACCAAGGGAGTTTTCACTTCCGGATACGGCTGGCGCTGGGGTCGCATGCACAAGGGCATCGACGTGGCCAACAACGTGGGGACTCCGATCGTGGCGGCCAAGGCTGGTCGGGTGGTCTTCTCTGGCTGGCACGACGGCGGTTACGGCTACTTGGTAACCCTGGCCCATGCCGATGGCAGCCGTTCCCTTTACGGCCACAACAGCCGCCTAATGGTCCGAGTAGGGCAGGATGTTGAACAGGGATCTTTGATTTCCCATATGGGCAGCACGGGGCGAAGCACCGGCCCCCACCTTCACTTCGAGGTCCATCCTCCGAGCTCCGGGGCTGCCAACCCTCTTTATTTCCTGCCACCTAAGGCCTGATAAACTCAACCAACGGCTCGGTAGCTCAGCTGGTTAGAGCGTGGGATTCATAACCCCAAGGTCGGGAGTTCAAGTCTCCCCCGAGCCATTTCTCTGACTGGGCCTTGATTTTGGCCCTTTTTTAACTACTTTCAATCTCCTAACTAGCGCAACTCGACTGTGTTGAGCCTTGCTCGAAATGAGGCCACATCGTTCTGATCGCTTGCAATGCTGCCCATCAGCTCAGTGGGATCTGGATCAAGCTTTAGCTGTTGAACTTCCGGCGAGGCAGAGGAGGTGCCAGCAGTTGTGGCAGCACCACCCCGTCGTGCACGGCCATAGCCCTGGGAGCGCCCCTCAATCGCCCGAATCAAAGACTTGCTGCGGTTGACCTCGCCAATGCTCTGGCCGTCCTTCGGCCGGACCAATGGGTTGCCCTTCAGTTCAGACCGCAGCTGGCTAAGCAGACGGAAATGCCCAGTCGTGTTGTATTTCCGCAGCACACTCGGCTCCCAAGCCATCGCCATCACTCCCATAGACATCACATGAATCAGCCTATGGCCCCGACAGCCTGGATCATGTGATAAATTGTGAATAGCAACTGGTAGTCGATCCGACTTTGGACTGAAGTCCCCAGTGCGCCCAGCCCTCACTTACTTAACCAGCATGTCCCGGCTAGTTGGCCTGCAGGCTCCAGATTTCACCGCCACCGCGGTGGTGGATCAGGAATTCAAGGAGATCAGTCTTTCCCAGTATCGCGGCAAGTACGTGGTGCTGTTCTTCTACCCCCTCGATTTTACCTTCGTCTGCCCTACGGAGATCATCGCTTTCTCCGAACGCTATAACGACTTCTCCAGCCGCAACTGCGAAGTGCTGGGTGTTTCCGTTGATAGCCAGTTCAGCCACCTCGCCTGGGTTCAGACGGATCGCAAGAACGGTGGTATTGGCGATATTACCTATCCCCTTGTTGCGGATCTCAAAAAGGACATTGCCCGCTCCTACGAGGTACTCGATGAGGAGGCAGGTGTGGCTCTACGTGGTCTGTTCATCATTGACCCTGATGGCGTGATCATGCAGAGCACAATCAACAACCTGCCCGTCGGCCGTAGCGTGGATGAGACCCTGCGTCTGCTGCAGGCCTTCCAGCACATCCGCAACAACCCAGACGAAGTCTGCCCAGCAAACTGGAACCCAGGGGATAAGACCATGAATCCTGACCCAGTCAAGAGCAAGGAGTTCTTCGCCGCCGTTAACTGATTGCTATCAGGGCTGGAATTGTTTGATCCTCTGCTATCAAACCGGGGGGCCTTTGGCCCCCTTTTTTGCGACATCTTGCTGAGAGTCGAGTTCGCCAGGCTTCAATTACTCAGGCTGGCAAGCAGCCTCAAGCCATCGAGCCCCCCCGTGAGCGGGTCGCAGGCGCGCTCCGGATGGGGCATCAGACCCAGCACATTGCCTCCTGCGTTGGTCAGGCCCGCCACATCACCAACCGAGCCGTTGGGATTGCATGCGTAGCGCAACACCACCTGACCGTTTGCTTCGAGCTCAGCCAATTGCTCGCTCTCGCACTGGTATCGCCCCTCCCCATGGGCGATTGGAAGCACGATCGCTTCTGCCTCGCTATACCCTTTCAGCCAGCGACAGTTGCCAGGATTAACGCTCAGCGGGGTTGGTTCACAGAGAAAATGCAGCCGAGCATTGCGGGTGAGAGCACCTGGCAATAAACCCATCTCAGTGAGTACCTGAAAGCCATTGCAGATACCCAATACCGCACCGCCTGCTTCAGCGAAAAGCCTCACCGACTCCAATACGGGGGCAAACCTGGCAATTGCACCGCAGCGCAAATAGTCTCCATAACTGAAGCCGCCAGGGATAACCACTGCGTCTAGGCCGCTCAGATCGCGCTCCTCATGCCAAAGGAAGCGGGTCGGTAGACCGACGCAACCCTCCAGGGCCCAGCGCACATCCCGGTCACAATTTGAGCCTGGGAACACCACGATGCCAATGGTCATTGCTGTTGCTCCCCGGCTTTTTCAAGCAGCTCTAGCTGCCAATTTTCGATTACTGGATTGGCAAACAAGCGGTCACTGAGTAGTTCCAGCTGGCCTTGGGCGGTAGTTTTGTCCGGAGCCTCCAATTCCAGCTCGATTGCCTTGCCGATGCGCAGGCTGCGGACGCCGTCGACGCCGAGTTGGGCCGCTGCAGCCCTGGTGGCCTCGCCAGCCGGATCAAGCACCGAGGGCCGAAGTGAAACCTGAACGCGAGCGCGGAAGAGTGGCACCAGAGGAGCGGAAGGTTTGTTAAATCTTGGCAGCCCGGTGGCCCGCTGACGTCACTTTTGGTCAGCTTGAAAGCAGCCCGCTGGCATTTCGGCCGTGGTTTGGCGCTTCAACTCAGTTCCTATTGGCGTCTGGCCAGCCTGCAGAGCTCTGCTGGCTGGCTTGATAGCCCTTTGTGTGCCAGCTGTGCTTTCCCAGCCGTTGCAGTGCCGTTTGGCTGATGGGCCTTGGCAGCCATGCACGATGCTCGTTCAAGCCCCGGCAGCAGAGCTGCCTATTCGGTGGACGATTGAGCTCGGCCCGCGTCGAATCGACTTCCGTAACGACGGCAGTGGCACGGTGCAGATGCTTGATTCCACAGGGTGGTTGCCGGTTGAAACCAGCTGGATTGCGGGGCCTGCGCTCTGCTGGAACGGGCTATGCGCCCAAGGGGATATCCCCTTGGATTGATCAGCTAGTTAGCAGCTGCCAGCTCACCGGTCCGGGCCTGGTCTAGGCAGGCTTCGATGGCAGGGCGATCCAGTTGGAAGCCAAGCAAAACCAGCTCTAGGCCTGGGGCCTGCTGGGTGACTGAAGCTTGCCCAGCCCCTGGTTCATACCAGCACTCCAGCCTCGGTCCTACAGCCTGGATCTGAAGCGGTCGGTTTTTACCTGAAAGCCAAAGTCGCCCCTTGAGCCGAATTAGGGCGCTATCACTCACCAGCTGAAGCAGTTGTTGCTCAAGGGCAACCCGGCAAAAATCGCCAGCCAGCTCGAGGGCAAGCGTCTCGATGGCAACATGGCTGTGATCGTGATGCTCGTGATCGTGGTGATCATGGTCGTGGTCATGCTCGTGATGGGCATGGCCTGTGGTGTTTGGCTGCCGGCTCTCAAGGCCCAGCACGAGCTCTGGGGATACCACCCCCCTGCCCATCGACAACAGCACAGCTCCCGGCTGCAGCTGGGGGGTAAGGGCCTTATGCACCAGATCAATCTCGCCTGCAGATAGGCAGTCGGCCCGGCTGATCAAAACCAGATCGGCAGCCTCAAGCTGCTCGGCAAACAGTTCATCGATAGCCGAAGCGTGATCCAGGCTTGGATCAGCGAGCCGCTGGGCCTCGAGAGCGGCTGGATTTGCCACCACACTGCCTGCTGCAAGGGCTTCGCCATCAACAACTGCCACCACGCCATTGAGGCGAATGCGAGTGCGGATTTGCGGCCAATTCAGGGCTGCAATCAGTGGTTCGGGCAGGGCCAGGCCACTGGTTTCCACCACGATCCCATCGAGGCTTTCTGCTCGTGCAAGAAGCTTCTCCATGGTTGGCAGGAAGTCGTCTTGGACCGTGCAGCAGAGGCAGCCATTTGCCAGCTCCACCAGGCGGGTGTCTAGCTCATCATCCGGGCAGAAACCACAGCTGCGGAGTAGGTCTCCGTCGATACCCACCTCGCCAAATTCATTTACCAGCACAGCTAAGCGCTGACCGCTGTGCAGTAGCAAATGGCGCAGCAGAGTTGTTTTGCCCGCACCGAGAAAACCTGTCACCACGGTGACAGGCAGCCTTCTACTTTGTGTCGTCATCTCAGGCCGCCAAACCGGCCAGGGCCCACGTGCCGCCAAGAGCCATTAGGGCAAAACTAAGCCAGCGCAGCTGGGTTGAAGAAAGGCGTGTCCCCAAGGGTCGCAACGCAATAAGTGCCATCGCAAGCAGGCCTGCCTGGGAAAGAAACAGGCCAGTGCCGTAGGCCACTACGGGCATGGCGCTCCAGCCAAAAACGGGGCCGCTTAATACATAGCCGTGCAAGGCCATGGCGGGAAGCAGCAGCAGGGACGGCAAGCGCCTTAGCAACACCAAGGCCTCAACAATCAGGGTGCAGGCCACCAGAGATTCAGCGCCTGGCATCCCTGGCCACAGCAGTCCAGCGCCACTACCAAGCAAGCCAACAGCGAGAAGTCCCAGGCTCCAGCTAAGCCGTTTTTGCAGCCCTATCAAAGAAAGTGCCAGCAGGAAAAGCAGATGATCTGGGCCCAGCACTGGGTGGGCGAGGCCACTCAGCACGCCATTGAAAATGGTTGGCTTTAGCTGGCCGATATCGGCAAAATGATGGGCCTGGACTGGGCTAAGGGCGCCAATGCCGATTGATGCCAGGCCAGCAACTAGGAGCCAGCGGACCAGGGCTTGGCCGTTGGATGGTGTTTTGATCAAATTCATGGGCCGGTCCGCGCCGTAGGAGGAACAAAACCGGCGGGCGTTCTGACTTGGTAATGGATCGCAAGCAGGCCCCAAAGTTGGAGCAGATTTGCGGGCCATAGCCTTCACAGCTGCGGGACAGTGCCGGATTTTCACCGACCTTTCCCCCTTACCTCCAGTGGCTGATCCCCACTGGAACCGGAAATTAGATGCTAAGGGCAAGGGGCCCTACCGGCACGCCAGGCTCTCTTTAGTGGCGACTCCGGTGCTCGGATTGACACCGGCAGCTCGTTTACAGAGTGCTTTCTGCTCAGGCAGATCGAGCACTGCATCACTGAAGTCGGCTCCTTCAATGGATGCCCCTTTGAAATGGCTTTGCATCAACATGGCGTTTCGCAGCACGGCACCACTGAGGTCAGTGTCTTCAAAGTGACTTGCGAAGGCCACCGCGTCTTCCAGGTTGGCGTCCTTCAGGTTGGCTCCCCGTAGGTCGCTGCTGTTGAAAACAGCTCCGCGCAGATCGGTGCCGCTCAGATCGAAGCCAGCCAAAGTCGCCTTCAAAAACTCCTGCTGTTGAAGGTTGCGGCCGTGCATGTCTGGTTGGAGGTCTTGTAGCGAACGCTGGCTGCGCAGCTCAGGCGCGGTGATCGCTGCGGCCGGAGAGACCCCAAGGCACCAGGTCAGCACCAGGGCCAGTGCGGCCAGCAGCCAGCCACCAGACCAACTCGCTCGGCTTTCAGATCTCGAGCTCATGGGCGCGCACTTACGGTGAATCATCAAGTTATGGCAACCATGGTGATGGCTTTGCGGGTGGTGGTTCCCCCCCACCCCCTGATTGGCCACTGGCTTGGCGTACTGCGCGATCGACACACGCCTAGTTCGCTTTACGCCTCCGCTACTGCCGAGCTAGGGCGCTGGCTCACCTATGAGGCTGTGCGCGATTGGCTGCCCCACAGGCGCATCCAGTTGGAATCACCCCTTTGTGCGGCGGAGGCAGACGTGGTGGATCCAGCGGTTCCCCTGCTGGCCCTGCCTCTCCTAACCGCTGGGCTTGGCCTTTGGCAGGGCGGCCAAACAGTTCTTCCCTCGGCCCAGGTGCTCCACCTACAAGAAAGCCTGGGCGTGATAACCCCTCCAGCCGGGCCAATCCTCCCCCGCTGCGGAGTTTTGCTGTTTGTAGCGGAACTGGGAGACGGCGAATCCCTGCTCCAACTCCTCGATGACCTTTCAGCCCTAGGCGTGACCGGTGATCGCCTACGAGTGATTACATCCCTGGCCTCTGGTCCAGGACTCAAGGCTTTGGGGGAGCGGCACGGCAGCCTCACCATCTACGCCGCTGGCATCGATCCAGATTTGAACGAAGTCGGGGCGATCGTGCCTGGTATCGGCGATGTGAGGCAGCGGTTGTTCGGTGGCACGGTGCTGGATGAAATGCCCACCGATACTTAGGCTCGCTACAGAAGGGCTTGATTTATGGGCAATCACAACGACGGCACTCCAGCCGGTGGCAGTTCCAGCCTCAGCGTCTTGGCTGGGGCTGTTATTGGTGCTGCTGGCCTTGCCTGGTGGTTGCTTGCTGAAGCAGAGCGACGCCGGCACCAAGGCCGGCCTACCCGGGCCGCTGGAATCGCAGCCTCGCCGGCGGCTGTCAGGACGGATCGGGACCTTCACGATCGGGTCCATGAGCTCAACCAGGCGATCGACGATGTGCGCCGTCAACTGGAGACCATGACCATCCAGGGTTAGGGCTTCGGGGTCATTCGGCCCGGTGGGTAGGTTTCTTCAAGCCCAACCCGTCACCATGCTCCGCTCCGCAGCGATCACGCAAGGCATCCAGCGCTCTCCTAACCGTGCCATGTTGCGGGCGGTTGGCTTTGGCGATGGCGATTTCAACAAGCCGATTATTGGCATTGCCAATGGCTACAGCACAATTACACCCTGCAACCTGGGCTTAAACGAGCTGGCCCAGCGCGCCGAGACGGCCCTTCAAACAGCCGGTGCCATGCCCCAGATGTTTGGCACCATCACGGTGAGCGATGGCATATCAATGGGCACGGAGGGTATGAAGTATTCCCTGGTGAGCCGCGAGGTGATTGCCGATTCGATTGAAACTGCCTGCAACGCCCAAAGTATGGATGGCTTGCTGGCAATTGGTGGTTGTGACAAAAATATGCCAGGAGCCATGTTGGCGATGGCCCGCATGAATATTCCCTCGATCTTTGTTTACGGTGGCACGATTAAACCTGGCAAGCTTGGTGCCTGTGATCTCACGGTAGTAAGTGCTTTTGAGGCAGTCGGTCAATACAGCGGTGGTCGTATTGATGAGCAGGAGCTCACTGCTATTGAAAAAAATGCCTGTCCAGGTGCCGGTAGTTGCGGTGGCATGTTCACCGCCAACACCATGAGTGCCGCCTTTGAGGTGTTGGGGTTAAGCCTGCCATACAGCTCCACCATGGCAGCTGAGGACCCTGAGAAAGCAGAGAGTGCTGCTCGCAGCGCTGAGGTTTTGGTTGATGCTCTTGAGGCAAATATCTTGCCTAGCGACCTACTCACCCGCGAGGCCTTCGAAAATGCGATCAGCGTGATCATGGCGGTAGGTGGCTCTACCAATTCCGTGTTGCACCTACTGGCGGTCGCCCGCACCGCTGGAGTAACCCTAACCATCGACGATTTTGAGACGATCCGCCAGCGGGTGCCAGTGATCTGCGATCTAAAGCCCAGTGGCCGCTATGTGACCGTTGACCTCCATCAGGCCGGTGGCATACCCCAGGTGATGAAGCTGCTGCTCGATGCGGGCTTACTGCATGGTGATTGCCGCACCATTGAGGGCAAAACTCTGGCTGAGTTGTTGGCGTCTGTTCCTTCCGAGCCCCCCTCTGGTCAGGATGTGATCCGTCCTCTTAGCAACCCCCTTTATCCCAAAGGGCACCTGGCGATACTCAAGGGAAACTTGGCTGAAGAAGGTGCGGTGGCCAAGATCAGTGGTGTTAAAAACCCTGTAATTACTGGCCCAGCAAGGGTTTTTGAAAGCGAGGAATCCTGCCTGGCCGCAATCCTTGATAAGCAGATCAGCCCCGGTGATGTGGTCGTTGTGCGCAATGAGGGCCCGGTGGGTGGCCCTGGGATGCGGGAGATGCTTAGTCCCACGGCGGCAATCGTGGGGCAGGGCATGCTCGATTCGGTGGCCCTGATCACCGATGGTCGCTTTTCAGGTGGCTCCTTTGGTCTTGTTGTGGGTCACGTTGCACCCGAGGCTGCTGTGGGCGGAACAATCGGCTTAGTGGAGGAAGGGGACAGCATCACGGTGGACGCCATCGAACTGCTGATCCAGCTCAATGTGCCAGATGCGGAAATCGCTCGGCGTCGCTCCGCCTGGGTCAAGCCTGAGCCCCGTTATCGCACCGGGGTGCTTGGAAAATATGCCCGCCTGGTTGGCAGCAGCAGCAGGGGCGCTGTGACCGATGAGATCTGATAGTTGAGCTAAGACTCAGTCAAGCGGCATCAAAAGCGCCCTGAGCCTTCGTGCCAAAGCCTCCAGGGGGGCACCATCAACTGGTCGCTCGCAGCGGAGCCCTGACTCCGGCTCCATCCACACCGGATGGCTCCCCTGCCAAAGCAGGGGGCGTTGCTGGTCGTGGCACCAGGCCAGGGTGAGGTTGAGGTCATTACCGCTGCGATAGATCTCAATTTCGAGATCGGCGGCGGGATAGCGCTCCCCATCAGCCTGTCTTACCTCAAGTCGCAGGTTGCAATCGTCGCAGCGCTGGGCATCATCCAGGGGCAGCACGGCATGTCGCCATGGCTTGCGGCAGAGATCGGCGGCGGCTGCCACCAGCTGTTGCAGGTTGCTATTAACTAGCTCAGGGGTAGCCACGTACAGCGCGAAGTTGTAGGTAGATCGGACCGGCGCGGAAGCCAGCATTTAAGCCGCCATCATCGGCGAAGCGTGAATGCAAAAGCTGCAGTCTGTTGATCCGACTTGGGTCAAAGTTCAAGGGCAACCCCACCGGCTTAGCGCGCACCGAGGCTCTTAGATCCGCGAAGGGAATCCTCACGAGGCTGGGCCCCTCAGGCTCCGTAGCGAATTCGATCACCCAGCGCAGGCCCCCCGGGATCAAGTTGGTGAGACCGGCCAGACCGTCAGCGCAGGCAACCGCCAACTTGAAGCGTCTGCCAGCACCAAGCAGCTCAAGTTCGAGCCCCTCACAACTCGAAAGATCGAGAGGGGGAGAAAACAGAGGCGAGCGGCAACTGATGAAGCCCCCTCCTTCCTCAACGAGCGTGCCTTCAAACTCAAGGCCTGTTGAGGCGATCCGGCAGTTGCCCTGGCTGCGCCCACCCATCACGGTGTCGTTTAAGGCATGCCAGCCAATGAAGCCGTCGCCGCTGGCGATGGGAATCACTGGCCAACTCCAGCAGCTGCTGCTTGGTCAGCAAATATCAGCACCTCAGTCTCAGTGGTGGGCTGCACCAACTTGGCTGGGGTGCGCAGGGGCGATTCTTCGGGATCGAGTAACCGTTGCAGGGCCTGCACCTTGCCGGCCCCACTCACTAGGAAGATCACCCGCCGCGCCGCTGAAAGGGTTGGGGCTGTAAGGCTGACCCGGGGCAGACCCTT
Source organism: Cyanobium sp. A1C-AMD (assembly GCF_024346495.1). Taxonomy (NCBI): domain Bacteria; kingdom Bacillati; phylum Cyanobacteriota; class Cyanophyceae; order Synechococcales; family Prochlorococcaceae; genus Cyanobium; species Cyanobium sp. A1C-AMD. The sequence goes on from NZ_JAGQDB010000002.1 coordinate 15,090, forward strand.
GCCCTCCCCCAGGGTTACGGAGCGGTCCTTCACCCCCGGTGCAACGGTGCCAGGAAACAACGAGGCGGTGTGACCATCGTCGCCGAGGCCCAGCAGCACCACGTCCAGCACCGGTGGGAAGTCGCCGCACAGTTGTTGCAGCAGGTCTGCGTACGCTGCCGCTCCTAGCTCCGGGCTGGCGAGCTGGGTGGGAACCGCATGCAAGCAGGCCTTGCTACCGGGGAGCTCCGCCATCAAGGTTTCCCTAAGCATGCGGGCATTGCTGGAGGGGTCTTCGCTTGGCACCCAACGCTCATCGCCGAGGAGCACATCGACCCGATCCCAGGGCAGGTGTTGCTGACCGAGTAGGCGATAGGTCGCCTTTGGTGTCTCCCCGCCGGCGAGTGCTATCTGGGCGCGGTCGCGCTGGGCAAGTACCTGATCAATCTCAGAGGCCAGGGCTTGGGCCGTCTGACGGGCGAGCTCACCTGCCGACTCAGCCACCACCAGGCGATAGCGAGTGGTGGAGCCTGGAGTGATTGGGGTCATTGGCTCAGTCCAGCCACTCGGTGTGGAAGTTGCCAGGCTTGTCGACCCGCTCGTAGGTGTGGGAGCCAAAGCAGTCGCGCATGGCCTGGACCAGGTTTTGGGGTAGGCGGGCGCTGCGGTAGCTGTCGATGTAATCGAGGGTGCTGCTTAAGCAGGGCACGGGAATCCCCGCCAGGGCAGCGCCGGCAACCACCTGCCGCAGCCCCGGTAGACGCCTGTTGATCTGCTCGGCAAACCAGGGGTCGAGCATCAGGTTTGCCAGGCTGGGGTTGGCGCCATAGGCATCCTGAATTCGCTGCAGCAAGCGGGCCCGGATGATGCAGCCCCCTTTCCAGATCTGGCCGATGGCCGAAAAATTGAGGTTGTAATCGTGCAGCTTTGAGGCTTCCTGCAGCAGGGCCATGCCCTGGCCGTAGCTGACGATGCAGGCGGCAATGCAGGCATCGCGCAGGGGAGCCATGGCATCTGCCGCGCTGCCAAGATCGAAGCTATGGGGGGCAGGCTCTGGCAGCAGGGCGCCCGCCTCGAGGCGCTCGGAGCGCAGCGAGCTCAGCACTCGGGCATTTAGGGCGGCATAGATGGTTGGCACGGGAACACCCATCTCCAGGGCACTCACCACGGTCCAAAGACCAGTGCCCTTTTGGCCAGCCGCATCCACGATCGCCTCCACCAGATCGGCACCGGTTTCTGGATCCTTGGTGCGCAGGCATACCTCGGTGATCTCCACCAGGAATGAGGCCAACTCCTCGGTTTGATTCCAGCTGGCTAGGACGTCGGCCATCTGGTCGCCGTTCAGTCCGCCAACCCGCTTCATCAGGTCGTAGGCCTCAGCCAGGATCTGTTCAATGCCGTACTCGATGCCGTTGTGCACCGTTTTGACGAAGTGGCCAGCGCCCCCGGGGCCGATGTAGGTGACACAGGGACCATCGTCTACCTGGGCTGCCATCTTGCGCACCAACGGTTCAATGGCGTCGTAGGCCGCCTTGGTGCCACCGGGCATCATGCTCGGCCCTTCGAGGGCGCCTTTGGCGCCACCGGAGACGCCCATGCCGATGTAGCCGAAGCTCTTGCTCTCCAGCTCGGCAACGCGGCGTTCCGTATCGGCGTAGAGAGAATTGCCGCCGTCAATCAGCAGGTCACCCTCTTCAAGGAAGGGGGAGATTGCCGCAATCGTGTCGTCAACGGGCTGTCCCGCTTTGACCATCATCAGGATGCGGCGTGGACGCTCCAGGGTCGCCACAAACTCCTCAAGGGTCGCGGCACCAACAATGTCCTTGCCGGCGCCACGACCAGCCAGAAACTCATCGGTTTTTGCCTTGGTGCGATTGAACACAACGGAGGAGTAGCCGTTGCGCTCAGCATTTAGGACGAGGTTTTCCCCCATCACTCCCAAACCGATCAGGCCGAAATGCGCCTTGCCCATGACTGAATTTGAAGCTTTTGGCGACAGTGTGGCGAAGCGTGCTGGTCAGCCCAGGCATCCGTCACAACTTGGTGGCAAAGGTGTCAGCAACTCCTGGTTTTTGGCCTGACACCTTGGCAGCTTTCCCTGCTCAGATCACCGTGCCGTCGGCGATGGTCCCATTTTTGACAACCACCACAATGCCGTTGCGTATGTAGAAACTGAGCTCGGGCCGGTCAGCTTCCTCCACGTGGTCCTTGTTGACGATCGTGACGTTGTCTCCGATCCGCACGTTCTTGTCGATGATGGCCCGTTTAACGGTGCTGCCCCTGCCCACGCCGATGGGGATGCCCCCACGTTCACGTAGTAGAAGGCGTTCCTCAGAGGACTCGAAGTAGTCGGCTCCCATCACCAGGGTGTCCTGGAGCACTACCTCGTCTTCAACTCGGGAGCGCACGCCCAGTACGCAGTGATGAATGCTGCAGGCCTTGAGCAAGGATCCCTCACCGATGATCGAGGCGGTTACCTGGGCGTCCTGCAACTTGCTGGGCGGCAAGTAGCGAGGCCTGGTGTAAATCGGGAACTTCTCGTCGTAGAAGGAGAAGGCCGGGTTGGGTTGATCGGTAAGCGCCAGGTTGGCTTCATAGAAGGCGCCGATAGTACCGATGTCCTCCCAGTAGTCGTCAAAGAGGAAGCTTTGGAGCCGGTCGCCGCGGGCCAGTGAGGCGGGGATGATCTCCTTGCCAAAGTCTGTTGAGGACGGGTTGCTGCTCAGCAGGTCAAAGAGGGTGTCGCGGCTGAACACATAGATGCCCATCGAGGCGAGGTATGGGCGCTTGGCCGCCTCCTCCGGCGACAGGCCAAGGGCCTGGGTGTCAACCCGCATGGTCTCCAAGGCTTCACCCTTGGGCTTCTCCCGAAATTCTTGTATACGGCCATCACTGCTGGTGCGCATCAGGCCAAAGTCCTGAGCCTGGGCAGGATCTACGGGGAGGGCGCCAACGGTGAGCTGGGCGCCGGTGTCGATGTGGTGCTGAACAAAACGGCTGTAGTCCATCCGGTAGAGCTGGTCACCGGAAAGAATCAGGTAGTGGTCCACGTCCCATTCGTGGAAAAGTCCTTGGTACTTACGGACTGCATCGGCGGTGCCCTCAAACCAGCTTGGGCTTTCTGGGGTCTGCTGGGCTGCCAAAACCTCTACAAAGCCTTGGCCGAATCCAGCCGAAAGGTTGTAGCTCATCGTCAGGTGACGATTCAGCGACGCACTGTTGAACTGGGTAAGTACATAGATTTTATTGATTTCCGAATTAATGCAATTGCTGATTGGAATATCAATTAGCCGATATTTACCTGCCAGTGGCACAGCTGGCTTGGCCCGCATTTTGGTCAATGGGTAAAGGCGGGTACCAGCACCACCTCCCAGAATTATTGCCAGTACACGCTTCATAAATCCTGCTGCCAGCGGTTCTCGGGGCTGACCGTACTTGAGCGTCCTGCTATTGGGCGAGCCTTTTGATCCCCTGCGGCACGAACTGTTGCAGTGCCCAAGGCTGGGGCTGGTTCAAGGCTCTGGCGGACGCTCCTGCAGCTCAAACAGATCCTCCAGGACCCTCATGGCGCTGTGTCGCTGCTGGCGCGGTTGGGGGGCCCGCAGGTTGGTAACAGGGGTGTGCAGGATCTTGTTGATGATGCCCTTGCTGAGGGCTTCAACCACCTTGCGCTCCCTGGCTGATAGGTCTGGACCCATGCGGCTTAAGGCCTTCTGGAGCTCCTGCTCACGGATGTCTTCCAGCTGGCGCCGGAGCCGGTTTACAACCGGAACGGCTTCAAGCCCGTCCCACCATTCCAGGAAGGCACGAGACTCCTCCTGCAGCAGCCCTTCGGCCTCAGCTGCCATTTCGCGCCGAGCCTCCTGGTTGCGATTTACCACCTCCTGCAAATCATCAACGTCGTAGGAGTGCACGCCGGGCAGGCCAGCCGTATCCGCCGAAATGTTGCGGGGCACGCCGATGTCAACCAGCATCAAGCTGGAGCGGCGATTCAGTCCGCTGAGGCGCTGAGCCGTGATGATTGGTGTGTCGGCAGCGGTGCTGGTGAAAACCAGCGAGCAGGTGCTGAGGCAATGGTCCAGGTCGTCAAGGGGACGGCACTGAACGGGCAGAGCTGGAAAGTCAGCGGCCAGTAGTTCCGCCTTGCTAACCGTGCGGTTGAGCAGCACAAGGCCCTTACAGCCTTTGGCCTGAAGGTGTTGAAGCAGCAGGCGAGCCATGCGCCCTGCCCCCACCACTGCCACCTGCTCCTGATCAAGGGGCACCAGCTCATCGAGGCCTCGAGCTTGGCCCACCTTGAGCTGAGCCAGCTCCACAGCCGCTGAACTTATCGAGACAGCGCCGGTGCCAAGGTTCGTTTCCGTACGGACCCGTTTACCGGTACTAACCGCCTGGGTAAGCAGCCGATTGAGGATTGGCCCAACGGAGTGGTGCTCCTGGCCAAGCCTCACCATTTTTTTTACTTGAGAGAGGATTTGCCCCTCCCCAAGCACTAGGGAATCGAGGCCTGCTGAAACCCTCAGCAGGTGGCTGATTGCCTCCTCGTGATGAAAGGTAAATAAATGTGGTGTGAGCTCCTCGACCGCCAGGCCGGAGAGCTGGCTTAAAAAAGCTCCGACAGCGGAAATACCCCGCTCCGGATGACGGAGCAGGGTGTAAATCTCCAGCCGATTGCAAGTGCTGAGGATGGATGCCTCCAGCACCTGGTCGTCGGCTCGCAGCTGCTGCAGCGAAGCCTCCATGGTTTGATCCGGGATGCTGAGACGCTCCCGGATCTCTACTGGAGCCGTGCGATGACTGAGGCCGACGACGGCAATGTGCATGGAGGCTGGCTGGGGTGCTCGGACTGGGGCGGGCGTCAGCTCAGCGCAATGCTCTGGGCCCCATCCTTCATGTGAATGGTATTGGTAAAGCGAGCGGTGTTGTCCAGGTTGCTGATCACCAGGGAGCTGGTGCGGGTGCAATCCTTCTCAAACTTGACACCGTGGAACAGGAGGCCATCGGTGATGCCACTGCCAGCGAAGACCACGTTTTCACCGGAGGCAAGCTCCTCTGCCTCATAGATTTTGTCTACGTCGGTGATACCCATCTCGTTAAGACGGGCAATGTTGCCTTCCTTGGTGTAGTCAGCCCACTCAGAGGTCTGAGCCACGGCCGGGTCGTACACGAGCTGGCCCTGGAAGTGACCGCCAAGGGCCCGCATGGCTGCGGCGGAGATCACGCCCTCGGGGGCTGCGCCGATGCCCATCAGGCAATGGGTGCCAGTGCCTGCAAAACCGCAGGCGATGGCGGCCTGAACGTCGCCATCCGAGATGGGTTGAATCCTGGCGCCAGTGGCCCGGATCTCGGCGATCAGATCCTTGTGACGAGCACGGTCCATCACGACGATGGTCAGTTCGCTGGCTGCAAGACCAAGGCACTCGCTGAGAATCTTGATGTTCTCGGTAGCCGACTTACGGATGTCCACCTTGCCCTTGGCTGCAGGGGGTGCAGCCAATTTCTTCATGTAGAAGTCGGGAGCGTTGAAAAGTCCACCGCGATCAGAAGCGGCCAGGACAGCCATGGAGCCTCGCTGGCTGTTGGCGCAAAGGTTGGTTCCCTCGCAGGGATCAACGGCGAAATCCACACCGGGGCCGGTGCCACTGCCAACTTCTTCGCCGATGTAGAGCATGGGAGCTTCATCGCGCTCGCCCTCACCGATAACGATGCGGCCCTGCATCTGGATTAGGCCCATGCGAGTGCGCATGGCCTCGACTGCTGCAGCGTCAGCTTCATCCTTCTTGCCAAGGCCGGTCAGTTCGGCAGAGGCGATGGCAGCTTGCTCAACGACCTCGAGAATTTCCTGGATGAGGGTGCGATCCACGTTGATCCGGCAGGGGAATGGGCTTCAGTAATGGCGTCGGCCTGGCGGGACACGAGGTCAGAAGCCTGTTGCTGCCAAGCCTTTCGAAGATGAAGCGGCCGCAACTGTATCAGTGCTCGCGGCCATGGGACCTGGGGACCACCCAAGGCTTGTTTGCAGACCACTTCCTACAATCCAAAGCCACCCGATCGGTTGATCCAGCATGAGCACCAAATCCCTGGTGATCTCCCCGTCAATTCTGTCCGCCGATTTCTCCCGTCTCGGCGAAGACGTTCGTGCTGTCGATCAAGCTGGTGCCGACTGGATCCACGTTGACGTGATGGATGGCCGGTTCGTGCCGAACATCACCATTGGACCCTTAATTGTGCAGGCGTTGAGGCCTGTAACTACCAAGACCCTCGACGTTCACCTAATGATCGTTGAGCCCGAGAGATACGTGGCTGATTTTGCCAAGGCTGGCGCTGACATCATTTCTGTGCAGGTTGAGGCTTGCCCGCACCTGCATCGCAACCTTGCCCAGATCAAGGATCTTGGCAAGCTCGCTGGTGCAGTGCTCAACCCCAGCACACCTCTAGACACGCTGGACTACTGCCTGGAGCTCTGCGATCTTGTGCTGATCATGAGTGTCAACCCGGGCTTCGGTGGCCAGAGCTTCATCGACAACCAGGTGCAAAAGATTCGCGACCTGCGCCGCATTTGCGATGAGCGTGGCCTCGATCCCTGGATCGAGGTGGATGGCGGCATCAAGGCTGAAAACGCCTGGAAGGTGATTGAAGCGGGCGCCAATGCCATTGTTAGTGGTTCTGGTGTCTTCAACCAGCCTGATTACGCCGCAGCAATCACCGGTATTCGCAACAGCAAGCGTCCCGGCGCATGAGCATCTGACTAGTTCAAAATACCCCCTCGCCCGTGTTCGCGGGGGGGGCGGGGGGGGCAGATAAGGTTTCACACTTTATATATTTTGAATAGGCGCGCTTAGGCTTTAGCTATCAAAGAACCACCCATAGCTGTGCAAGCCAATGCCCAGCAGATTTACACCGATATAGCAAACCACGATCACGACCAAACCCGCTGCGGCTACGAGCGCGGGCTTGCGGCCCTGCCAGCCACGGATCAAGCGAGTGTGCAGATAGGCGGCGTAGACGAGCCAGCAGATCAGGGCCCAGGTTTCCTTCGGATCCCAGCTCCACCAGCTGCCCCAGGCCTCGTTGGCCCACACCGCTCCACTTACCAGACCAACCGATAGCAGCAGGAAGCCCACTGTGATCGTGCGGTAGCTGAGTGAATCAAGCTGTTCAACCGCAGGCATGGCCACGCTGCTTAGTTGTAACTGGGGTGTAGCCAGCTGGGCCTGGCGATAGCCGCCACTACCAATGGAGCTGCTGCGCAGTTCCATTGAATTGCCGCGGTCAGTGAATAGCACCGCTAACGAAAGCAATGACCCCACCAGCAGGGCCGCATAGCTGATCATGATCACGCTCACGTGCATCACTAGCCAGCTAGAGCGCAGGGCCGGCACCAGGGGCGAGGCTTCCTGGAGCCGATCCGGCAGAGCGAAGCTTGCGAAAGCCACACAGCCGAGGGCCATGGGGGTAGCCGCTGCAGGCACCAATGGCGAAGGCCAGGTGCGCTCCACCAGCAGCTGGGTGAGGGTGCAGCCCCAGGCGAGAAAGCAGAGGGATTCGTAGAGGTTGCTGATCGGGAAATGGCCCGATTCCCACCAGCGCAAGACCAATTGGGCCGTGAGGCAGAGATTGGCGCCGGCAACCAGCAAGCGGACCGCCGTGCTTGATCGGCCGCCGCTAAGGGACCAGAAGGCCAGCGGCAGGGCGACTAGCAGGAGGGCAAACGCCGTCAGACCCAGTCCAAGCACTGGGTCGTTCAACAGGGCGGGCACGGGCAACGACTCGATATCTGCTCAGTTTGGCGAATGGCAGGTGCTGTTAGCGGCTGGCCTGGCGTAACAGATACACGCCGCCACCCAAACCGATCACCACTGGCAGCCAGGCGGAGAAGTAGGGACTCAGCGTTCCCTTGACCCCGAGCGAACTGAAAACAAACGCCACCAGGTAGTAGCCAAAGATCAGCAGGACGCTGAGCCCGAAACCCTGGCTACGGCTGCGGCGCGAATGGGGGCGCACTCCAAGGCTGCTACCGATTAAGCCAAACACCAAGCAGACCGCGGGGAAGGCAAACTTCTCCTGGATGCGAACTCGAAGCTTGCGGGCACCCTGCAGATCACTGGCCTCTCTGAGCAGGCGCTCGGCGGTTCGCGCTTGGCCGATTGTCATTGAATTGGAATCCTTTGGCAGCTTGGCAACCTGGAGTGGCTGACTACCAAGGGGATATAGATAGCGGTCGAAATCAGCTGAAGTGGTGGAGCTGTCCGATCCCTCCGTGACTCCAAAGACATGGCCATCAAGGAATTCCCACTGGGCCTCGGCCTCGCTCCAGCGGGCCCGATCGGCACTGAGCAGCACCCGTTGACCTCGGCGTGAAAGGTCAAGCAGGGTGACCCTCTCCATCACCCCTTTATTGAAGCGTTGGGCGTAAAAAAAGTGGGTAAGGCCCCGCTCCGTGCTGCCGTCTTCAGCCTGTATCTCGCCGTATTTAGAGAACATGACGTTGTCTTTCTGTTCGCCAGCCACGGCACGGCCAATCGCTCTGTTGAGGGTGTTTTTAGCCTCGAACAAGGTGCGCGGCACGATTGCCTCGTTGAAGGTGAAGGTGAGCATGGTCATCACAAGAGCGATGGCTACGGCGGGCACCACCATTCGCCAAGTGGCAACACCAACACTTCGAAGGGCGGTGAGCTCACTGTTGCCTGAAAGCTTTGAATAGGTGAGCAAGGTGGCCATCAGCGTGGCCATTGGGAAGGAGAGCACCAGAAAGGAGGGCATCTCCAGCACCAGCACCCGCACGGCCACATCTAGGGGCAACCCCGATTCCGCAACCCGGCGGACAAGCTCGAATACGGCACCCACTGAAAGGGATACGGCGGTGAATGCGGCTACACCGAAAATCAGGGGGCCGATCAGTTCGGCTAGGAGCCAGCGATCCAGCAGGGGTAGCTGGCGCCAAGGGGTCAGCAGCTGCTGGCGTGCGCGGTGTGACCAACTCATAGCTGGAAGGATTCTCCGAGGTAATGGCGGCGGACCAGGGGATCGGAACCCACCTGCTGAGAGCTGCCGGCAGCCAAAATCGATCCCTCAGAAAGGATGTAGGCCCGATCGGTGATTGCCAGGGTTTCTCGCACGTTGTGGTCTGTAATCAGCAGACCCATGCCCCGCTCCTTGAGCTGGTGGATTAACTGCTGCAGATCCGACACCGCGATTGGATCGACTCCCGCAAAAGGCTCATCAAGTAGCAGGTAGCGGGGACCCTCAATACCCACGGCCAATGCCCGGGCAACTTCGCAGCGCCGCCGCTCGCCTCCGGACAACTGATATCCCTTGCGGTTTTGAAACTCGCTGAGGTGAAAATCCTCGATTAAGCCATTGAGGCGCTGACGCCTCAGCTCCTTCGGGGTGGCACTTTCCTGCAGGGCAAGGCTCAGGTTGTCACGCACACTCAGCTGGCGAAAGACGCTGGGCTCCTGCGGCAGGTAGCCAATACCTAGGCGGGCCCGTTGGGGCATGGGCAGTTTTTCGATTGCCTTGCCATCCATCAACACCTGGCCGGAGTCGGGGCGCAATAAGCCAGTCACCAAACCAAAAGTGGTGGTTTTGCCCGCCCCGTTGGGACCAAGCAGGCCCACTACTTCACCTGGCTCAAGCTGTAGGGATACGTGGTTGACCAGCAGTCGGCCGCCGATGGCCAGCGCCACATTTACGAGCTCAAGACTCATGGCATCAGGCCTTCCTTTGCTGTAGGAGCATTGATTCGGTAGTGGGTGATCACTTGCTGACCAGGGGCCGGCTCAGCCACGATCCGCTCCCTCTCCACCAGATACACCAGCCTTTCAGCCTGGATGCTGTGACCCGCATCTTGAATTACATCCACATCACCGCTGAGCACCAGCCTGCCCTCACGACTGAAGTATTGGGCCTGACGGGCCGTCGCTACAACCTGTTGGTCGGGGTAAACGATGCGCACATTGCCGGTTGCTGTCACAACCCCGGTGCTGTTATCGGCCTTTTGGAGGTCGGATTCAATTGTTACCAGCCCGCTGGTGGGTGTCACCACGGCGGGGGCTGCAAGCGCAGGGGGCAACATTGCCGAGAGGAAAATGGGCAGGGCCGTCAGCCGCAAGAGCGCGGAGCGCACAAGGGGATTTAGCAACAGTTGGGTATGGGACATGGCGTAATTTTTAATCTACAGAAGGGTTTTGGGGCGCTGTCCCAACCAATCTGGGCGATTCCAAGCCCTCAATTGACCTCTCTTGCTGCAACGCCACCAGACGCTGCATAGATGAGTCGATCAAGGCGGCTATATCTATGCCTAGGGAGTTAGGCGGACAAGCCTTAAGGCGGCCGAGACCCTCACCCATCAAAATTGTGGCTCCGCGGTAGTTACCCCGTTCAAGGTGCAGTTCAGCCACGGCGATCTGCAGAATTCCTTGCAAAACCGGCCTCATAGGGCCAGCGGTCTCATGCCAAAGGGCTTCGAAGCCGTCGTGGCAGGGATACCACTCAGCGCTGTTAAAAAAGCATATGGCCTCGCCCAAGCGGGTGTCGGCCAATAATTCCTGCTCTTCGCTTAAAAACTGCTGCTCAGAATTCGGGAGCACTGATCAGCGCTTAGCGGCCTTTTTGGAAGGCAGTTTGCGAAGCCTGATCGATTGGGGTGTGACCTCAAGCATTTCATCGGGTCCGATGTACTCAAGAGCACGCTCCAGGGTCATCTGGATAGGTGCCTGCAGGGTGTCGAGCACCTCTGCACCAGCTGAGCGGATGTTGGTCACCTGCTTTGCTTTGCAAACGTTGAGCTCTAGGTCGGGTGGTCGGTTGTGTTCACCAACAATCATCCCCTTGTAGACTTTGGTACTAGGCGTAATAAAGAACTGGCCGCGATCTTCCGCGCCCTTCAGTGCATAGAAGGTGGCTGTGCCTTCTTCAAAGGCAATCAACACACCATTCCGGCGGTTTTCCATGTCTCCCTGCATCGGCCTGTAGTCGAGGAAGGAGTGGCTCATGATCCCCTCGCCCCTTGTGGCTCGAATGAATTCGCCTCGGAAGCCAATCAGGCCACGAGCTGGCACCACAAACTCAAGCTGGGTGCGTCCGTCGTTTGTATTTTCCATGTTCTGCATCTCGGCCTTGCGGACGCCGAGCTTTTCAATGCAGCCGCCCACAGATTCCTCAGGCACATCCAAAACCAAGGTTTCGTAGGGCTCTGATGGGGTGCCATCAATGGTGCGGAAAATCACTTGGGGCTGAGATACTTGGAACTCATAGCCTTCGCGTCGCATCGTTTCGATCAGGATGCCCAGGTGTAATTCACCACGGCCGCTGACCGCCCAGCGATCCGGTGAGTCGGTGTCCTCTACCCGTAGGGCGACGTTGGTGAGCAGCTCTTTCTGTAGGCGATCGCGCACCTGACGGCTGGTCACGAATTTGCCCTCCTTGCCAGCGAAGGGAGAGTCATTGATGACGAAAGTCATCTGCAGGGTGGGTTCGTCAACCCGAATCAGCGGCAGGGCCTCAGGGTGATCGGGGCAGGCAATCGTCTCACCAATATTGACCTCGTCAAAGCCGGCCACGGCCACGAGATCGCCAGCGCTGGCCTGCTCAATCTCAACCCGCTGCAGTCCCTGGAAGCCAAGCAACTTGCTGATACGGCTGCGCTTGATGCTGCCATCGTCACGGATGAGGGCAGCCGGTTGGCCAGCCCTGATTGTGCCGTTGTGGATGCGACCAATCATGATCCGACCCAAAAAGTCGGAGTAGTCCAAAGTGGTGACTTGAAGCTGTAGCGGCTTCTCGGGATCGCCAACCGGGGGCGGAACGTGCCGCAGGATTGCATCGAAGAGCGGCTTCATATTGTCACTCTCAGTTTTCATGTCTGGCTTGGCGTAGCCGCCCATGCCACTCCCAAACAAATAGGGGAAATCGCACTGATCGTCGTCGGCACCCAGCTCAAGGAACAAGTCGAGAACCTTGTCGACAGCCACCTCGGGGTCAACTCGGGCCCGGTCAATCTTGTTTACGAAAACGATTGGACGTAGCCCTTTCTCGAGGGCCTTTTTAAGCACAAATCGGGTCTGGGGCATGGGCCCCTCGTTGGCATCAACGATCAGCAGGCAGCCATCAACCATGCCGAGAACCCGCTCTACCTCGCCGCCAAAATCTGCGTGCCCAGGGGTGTCAACGATGTTGATACGAATTCCTTCGTAATCGACAGCGGTATTTTTGGAAAGAATTGTGATCCCGCGCTCACGCTCAAGATCGTTCGAGTCCATCACACAGGTTGGAACCGCCTCTCCCTCGCGGAAGATGCCCGATTGGGTGAGCATGGCATCCACCAATGTGGTTTTGCCATGGTCAACGTGGGCAATGATCGCAATGTTGCGAATCGGCGTACCTGGGTGTGCACCGCTCATACAAATAAAACCCTACTTTTACGTTGAATGGAATCTGTTGACTTGAAGTTTATGTAGACGGAACGTTTGATGGAACGTTTACGCAGACTTAAAGCCATGATCCAACTCTATCCCACACCCCTACCGCTTTTGAGGCTGCCGCGGGTCACGCCAAGACGGCTGTCCAACTGTTCCTGCTGCCAGAGGCTGCGTCCGCTGATCTCACCACGCAGGGCCGCTGAATATTGCTGCACCCGATGCTGGCTCTCGGCCGCTGATTCCTGCAGCAACTCAATTCGGAACTGCCTCACCCCAGCACGCATCAACTGCGGCAGGGCCTCAGCAGCTGTCTGAGCTCGGCCATTAAACAAGGTGTTACGGCAGCCAAGATCAGCCCGCAGCGGGTGCTCACTGCCGCTGCGATCACGCAGAAGCACCGTGTGCTTTTCGCAAGGGCGGCCGCAGTCGGTGTGGTCGTGCCCGTCGGATAGGAAGGCGCAAAACAAGCAGTGCTCCATGTGGAACAGGGGCATGTGCTGGTGGGCCGTTACCTCAACCTGCCCGGGGGGGCAGCCCCGCACCAGGGCCAGCATTTGCTTGAGGTCAAGGTCGTAGCTGGCGGTGATTCGCTGCAGCTTCCAATGGTCCAGAAACCACGCGGCGGAAAGTGGATTGGCGACATTCAAAGAAAAATCGCCACAGCAGGGAGCAAGGGGTGTGAGCACCTCGAGCTGGTCGGCATTGCGCACCAGGTAGCCATCGGGAGCCGCCCGCACCAGGGGCTCCAGGGTCCAGCGCTCATCAGTCCGTGTGATCCGAGCCCCAGCCAGCCAGATTCCTCCAGGCCAGCAGCCACGGCCGATTGCCACGGCCTCGCGCAGTTCGGCCGGTTGATCTAGGTCAGCAACCACTGACGCAACTGGTTGATCCCGCAGGGCCTTCAATTGCTCAAGGCTGCGCACCAGCACAACCAACTGCGGCTCCGAATTCACAGCCGTGCCCGAACCAGGCCCAGATAGGGGCGAAGCATGGGCAGGGATTGAAAGAACCTGCAGTAACTCGGTGAAATCAGTTGTGTCCCCTGCCAAGGGGGTCTGCGAGCCGCCGAGGCCAGGCTCAATTGCGGCTAGCGCCTCAACTAGCTCGCGGCGCAACTTGTTGAGCTGGGCTATCGGCAGAAAAAGCGCTCCCTCGAGAGCAGGCTCAAGGCGCTCCAACTTCCAGCAGGTGCCGCCAAGGCGCCCCAGCTGGGTTTGAAGTCTGGGGGTGTCTAGCGCTTGCTCGCTGGCTGCCTGCAGGACCGAGGCGGAGAGCAGCTTTATTTGCGCAGTTACTGCTGGATCGAGCCCCTCTGCCCACTCAACCAGCAGCTCCAAGGGCTCGCCAAGCCTTCCTTGCAGGCGAAGCCTCAAGCCTCGGCTGCATTCCGGAGTTGCCTGGCCGGCCATCCGCTGCCATTGACCTTCAAGGGCGGGATCGCTGGTGAGCCAGCAGAGGCTACCCGCTGACAGCCCACGGGCTTCGATCCGTCCAGGGCCAAGCCGTACGGCTAGCCGGCCCATCGGGCGCTGCTGCACAGCCATCAGCCGGCCGCCAATTTCGGCTGGTGCCTCCAGGGGGCCATATCCTGGGGCCTCAAACACCAGGCCATCGCCTGGTTTCAGATCCGCCTGCGTCTGGATGATCCACCAGCCGTCTGAACTGAGGCGCTCGAATAACCCAATCTGCGGGCCACGCTTCTTGCTCCAGCGGCCGTGCACGAGCGCCTGGTGGTCGAGGCCCCCCAACCACCCTGTGGAAAGCCCCCGCGAGAAGCTCAACTCCAGGGATCGCTTCTGCTCAGCTGACTGGGGCGCGCTGGGTAGGCCCTCGGCTAAACGATCGAGTCCTTGCCGGTAGGCATCGGTAACTGCTGCCACGTAGGTGGCGTCCTTAAGACGCCCCTCGATCTTGAGGCTGGCGATGCCGATCTGCTCGAGCTGGGGCAAAAGCTCCCAGGCTGATAGATCCTGGGGTGAGAGCAGATATCGCTGGTCTTGAAGATCGCGTTCTTCGCCGTCAACAATCAGCTGGTAGGGCAAGCGGCACGCCTGGGCACGCTCGCCCCGGTTGGCACTGCGCTGGCCCAGGGCTTCGCTGGTGAGGCACTGGCCCGAATAGGCAACGCACAGTGCGCCATGCACAAACACTTCTAGGGGCATGGCTAACTGGCGCTGCTGCAGCTGACTTTGCAAGCGGCCTAGGTCGGTGAGAGTCAGCTCCCGTGCAAGCACGACCCGGGCACAACCAAGCTCCGCGGCCATGGCAACCCCTGCGGCGCTGGTGATCGACATCTGGGTAGATCCGTGAACAGCCAGTTCGGGCGCCACCCTGCGCGCCAAGCGGGCCAGGCCAACGTCCTGAACAATTAGGGCATCGACATGGGCCGCAGCCGCAGCCCTGATCAAGCTTGCCGCCTCAACCAGCTCATCGCTGAACACGAGCACATTGAAGGTGAGAAATCCCTTCACACCCCGCCGATGCAGCCAGTGCATGAGTTCTGGTAATTCCTCCTGCTCAAAATTGGCGGCCCGCATGCGGGCGTTAAATGTCTCCACACCGAAATAAACAGCGTCGGCGCCATTTGCTACCGCGGCGCGCAGGGCCTGCCAATTACCCGCAGGGGCCAGAAGTTCCGGAATAGTCATCAGCGCGCCAACCGCTGGGCGGGCTCAAACAACTGCAGGGCCTCGGCGCTGCCCTCGAATCGCCAATGCCAGGGCTCGTAACTCACCCCCTGGGAATTACCCCTGGGGAAGGAGAGGGTGAAGTGATAGCGAGCAGCATTGGCCTGCAGCCAGGCATAGGCTGCGGTTTGGTCGAAGCCTGGTGAGAGGTTGGTGGCTGGTGCCAGGCCATCGCCGAGATCGATGGCGAAGCCGGTGCTGTGCTCAGAAAACCCTGGCGGGGCGCTAACCATCGCCCTTTCTCGAGCGCTCTGGTTGCGATCCGATTTCACATCAAAAAAGAGTTCTTTTTGAAGCGTATGGGATCGGAAGGCGCTCAGCACCACTAACTCGACCCCGCTACTGGCTGCATCACGCTGCATGGACAGAAGCGCTGCTGCTGCGTCGTGGTGCAGGCTTAGCCCAGGGGCAATCGCCACACGTTTGGAAGCGGCCAGCTCGGCGTAGGGAAAATGGCCCAGCAGGCGCCCATCAAGGCCTGTGCGGGCGTTTAGTCCCCTTACTGGCGGTGGGGCTAACAGGCGCTGCAGCGGCCCTGGGCGCCAAAGCACAACTAGGGCAAGGGCTATCAAAAGCGAACCTGTGCCCACGCTGACCCCTAGTAGCCAGCGGTTTGCTTTGGCTGAAGGCGGGCTGGTGCGGCGGGCGACAGGAATGTCCCCCATGGCTAGGGGTTGGCCTGGCCTGCGGGAATTGCGATGCGTCACGCGGGTTCCCTGCCTGGCACCGATCAATCTTCCTAAACACAAGCAATGAAGATCCTAGGCGGGGAGGTCGGATTGCCCACCACCCGACCGGTTATCGGTGTTAGCTTCCAAGAAGAATCCATCTTGGCGGAGCGTTTTTTTGATGTTGCGAGTCGCGGTTGTGGGTGGCGGCCCCAGTGGATCCTGTGCGGCTGAGGTGCTTGCCAAGGCCGGTATTCAAACCTGGATTTTTGAGCGCAAGCTCGACAACGCCAAGCCATGCGGCGGTGCCATTCCGCTATGTATGGTTGAGGAGTTTGACTTGCCTGAGTCGATCATCGACCGCAAGGTGCGCAACATGAAGATGATCTCCCCCTCGAATAGGGAGGTAGATATTAATTTAGAAAATGAGAATGAGTATATTGGCATGTGCCGCAGGGAGGTTATGGACGCCTTTCTCCGCAACCGAGCTGCCGAACTAGGTGCCCAGCTTGTGAACGGCTTGGTTACCAAAATTGATACGGGTGCTAAACGACAGGGCCCCTATACTCTTACTTACTCCGATTATGGTGCCGGAGAAGCAACTGGAGAAACCAAGACTCTTGAAGTTGATTTGATTGTGGGGGCTGATGGAGCCAACAGTCGAGTTGCCAAGGCTATGGATGCCGGCGACTACAACGTAGCCATTGCCTTCCAGGAGCGCATCAGGCTGCCTGCCGAGGAGATGAAGTACTACGAAAACCTGGCTGAGATGTATGTGGGTACTGATGTATCCCCTGACTTTTATGCCTGGGTGTTTCCCAAGTACGACCACGTGGCGGTTGGTACTGGAACCATGCAACAAAACCAAGGGCTGATCAAGGGACTTCAGGAAGGCATCCGCGAACGGGCCAAAAAGCGGCTGGTTAATGGCGAAGTGATCAAAGTCGAAGCTCATCCGATCCCGGAACATCCCCGTCCCCGTCGGGTGGTTGGCCGCATGGCTCTAGTTGGCGATGCTGCTGGCTATGTCACCAAGAGCTCTGGCGAGGGCATTTATTTTGCAGCCAAAAGCGGCCGCATGTGCGCAGAACAGATTGTTGAATCTAGTGCCGGTGGTGCCAAGGTTCCTACGGAGGCAGATCTCAAAAAGTATCTGAAGAAATGGGATCGCCAATACGGCGCCACCTATAAAGTGCTTGAGATTCTCCAAAATATTTTCTACCGTAACGATGCTGCTCGTGAAGCATTTGTCGAAATGTGCGACGACAAGGATGTGCAGCGACTCACCTTCGACAGTTACCTCTACAAGCGGGTGGTAATGATGAATCCGTGGCAGCAGCTGAAACTCACTTTGCTCACCTTGGGCTCGGTGCTTAGGGGCAATGCCCTTGCTCCCCAGGGCTACAAGCCTGTAGATAGCGCAGTGCGCGGCGATGCTGAAGTCAATGCCATGTTGGCTGTCAGCACCATTAAAGGTGGCATCAGGGTTGGGGTTAAATCTCGCAAAACTAACGCAATTTCTACAAATAACGCAGAGCTTGACCAGGATCGCGAACCGGCACTTGCTGCAAAGGATTGATTCCGATTAGATTATTTACTTAGGAATTTTGTTTAGTAGTTTGCAACGCTCACATTGGCTTCGGTTAATGTGAGCAATTTTTTTGCATCTGAATTCCACAGAACGTATCTAAAGCTGCTGGGGAAATCTTCTAGGCGTAATCGCGTGCAATCCTCAAGTAGCACCGCATTGGCTTCGTGGCAAGCCCGCAGGCGGTAATTAGGAATTCTTTCGCAGAGGTGATGAATGCTGTGGAAGGAGATGTCTGCCCAAAACCAGTTGAGTATTGCTGGCATTTCCAAGTTACTACTACCTTCTAGGGCGCCGCGCTGATAGTCCCACCTTTCGTTGCCGCTGGCATAGGAATCTGCAAAATTGTGTTGGACGAAAAAGATGCAGAGAAATAATGCTGCCGACAAAGTCATTACAAATAGATAGCAGCTCCAAAACAGGCCATGGCCAAGCCAGGATCCCATCAGCCACCAACTAGTGAGCACCACCAGATTATTAGCAAAAAGATCTATGCACTCAGCCGATGTGTACCAATGGCTGGAGCGAAAATTACGGCTCAGCTCTGGCAGCTCGGCAAGGCCAGCTAGCCCATTTTGGCCTAGGTGGGCTGCCATAGATGTCAGCCATTCAGCTACACCGAGCACAAGCTCAAGCCTTGGCCGAACCAGTAGGTAGTAGCAACCACCTGGAAAAAGCATCAGAGGGTGGCGACTAAGTCCATAAAACCAGCGTTGGCTTGGTGATAGGGCCAGGTAGTCGCTAAGGGTCAGCAGCGCAGATGGGCCCCGGTAGCGATCCCAGTTTCCATTATGTTTATGGTGAAAAGCGTGGCCACGGGACCAGGGATGTTGGGGGATTGCATTTAAGCAACCCAGGAGAAAACCAACGGGCCTGTTTAACCAGCGAGTTTTGAAAAGAGATTCGTGACCGCAATCGTGCATTAGCGCGAATGAGCGCGCCGAAAAGAGGACTAGTAGCAGCAGCACTGGCAGCAGCAGTAGTCGTAGGGCAGGCCCGGCGGCAGCGAGCGTGGGTACGGATACCCAAAGCAGGGCTGTCGGCAGGAGGGTATTGATCAGCTGCCAGCTGGCGATACGGTCATCGCCTTGGCGAAAGGCCTCGAGCTGAAAATCTCGGCGGCGGGGGGAAATCGCGGGCGTGGCCTGTGGTGAAGGTGTCAGTCCCAATTGAGCCTGTGGCGATTGGGCCTGTGGCGATGGAAGTAAACTCAATTATTACCCTCAATTTGGAGAGGCATTTTGTTCAATAACAGGCCAACACTCTACGGGAATCTCATCCCATGATGCGACTGAAGTCAGCCAATACGGCAGCTTGATTGCGCAGCACCCCCAGCAAATGGAGACGGTTTTTGCGTACCGCTCCATCTTCAGCCATCACCATCACGCTCAGCTCGCCATCAAAGAAGGCCGCCAGGGCTGGGGCGCCAGCCGAAAGACCGCTAGCCAGGTTGCGGTAGCGATCGTTGGCGCTACTGGTGGCGAAGGGCTCAAGCTTGTTGAGCACCGCCAACATGGCTGCCTCACTGCTTTTTTCGAATAGGTCAGGATCGACTACTGCCGCGGCACTGAGCACGCTGCTTGGCAGATCGGCCTGGTTTGCGAGCCGCGCAGCACGGGTAACTACCGCCTGTACCGCTGCCAACTGACCCGAGCTGCGCAGCTCCATAAGCAGGGCAACACGTTGGCGTGCATCCTCTGGATCGGAAAGCACCCGTCCTTGATCTCCCGTTTGCCCTGCCACCGCTTGTACTAAGTCGATATCCATCCCACCTTCCTCAAGCAGGCTCACCAGTCGCTGGCGCAGAAAGTCGGCGAGCTCAGTGGTTAATCCCTGCGCATCCACGGTGAAGTGGGGCAGCAGCTCAGCCCAGTGCTGACATGAGCGCTGCAACAGGGCGAGCAGATCCAGGCGCCAGCCCTTCTTCCACAAAATCTGCAGCAGGCCTTGGCCCGCACGGCGCAGGGCGTAGGGATCGGAGGAGCCGGTAGGACGTTCGCCCTTGGCGTAAATGCTTAAGAGCAACTCCAGACGCTCAGCTAAGGCGACAACAGCTCCCGCATCGGAGCTTGGTAAGGCGTCGCCCGCACCACGGGGTAAGTAGTGCTCCAGCACAGCTAGGCCTACCTGATAGGGCTCTCCCTCTGCCACCAGGTATTTGCCCCCCATTGCCCCCTGCAGCTCTGGGAATTCACCCACCATCTGGCTGACAAGGTCGTGTTTGCAGAGATGGGCCGCCCGACGGGCATGGCTGCCACAACTAGAGGAGAGCTCGAGCTGCTCAAGTAGGACGTCGGTGCACCATTCGAGCCGCTCAGTGCGATCTAGCAGGGAGCCCAAGCCCTCAGCGAAGGTGACACGCTCTAGCTGAGACCTGCGATCAATACTGGCGATATTGCGGTCAGCCCTTACAAAGAATTCAGCGTCGGCCAGACGAGCCTTCAGCACCCGCTCGTTGCCACGCGCCACGTTGGCAGCGGCTTCGGGCAGGGCGTTGCTGACGCACAAAAAGCGTGGCAGCAGGCTTGCTCGAGCATCAAGGGCCAGGGGATCAAGGTTATGGCCCTTTGCATAAAGGGGCACATAGCGTTGGTGCGAGCGCATCACGGTGCTGAGCACCTCGGCTGGTAGGCCTAGATAGTGCTCGTCGAAATGACCCTCCAGCAAGGTGGGTGATTCGACCAGGTCAATCAGTTCCTGGAAGAGCGCCTCGGGCAGATCGGCATCGGCGTTGTGGGTTGAGGCTGCAGCCTCAACAGCGCTGCGGATCAGAGCTCCACGGCGATCGCGATCAACCTCCACCCCGGCTGCGGCCAGCAGATTGGTATGGGCCTCGGCGCTAGGAATGGTGACACTGGCCTTATGCAGGCGGTGGCCCCGGCTCTCCCGGCCCGCCGTCACTACCGGATCACTGCCCATGAGGCTTACTGGCACCAGCTCGGCATCGAGCAGAGCCACAAGCCACCGAACTGGCCTGGAGAAGCGACTCTCCCCCTCCCCCCAGCGCATGAAGCGGCGTCCCTGCAGGGCCTCAATCCAGAGGGGTACCTGGGTTGCCAGCACATCGGTGGTGGACTGCCCTGGTTCGAGGCAGCTGGCAAATAAAAAGGGCCCCTTAGGCGTGTCACGAATTTCCAGGGCCTCTGGAGCGACGCCACAGCGTCTCGCAAAGCCAAGGGCTGCAGCAGTTGGCTCGCCATCCTTTAGTGCCTGGGCCTGGGGAGGGCCCTTGCGCTCCTCCTCCAGGTCTGGCTGGCGATGCGGCAGCCCAGTCACGCTGACCACCAACCGGCGGGGCGTACTTGTGCAGTAGATGCCGGCGTGACTAAGCCTCAAGGTGGCGAGATCGCGGCCCACTAACTGCTCCAGCTGGGGCAGGGCTAGCCGCGCAAAATCGGCCGGAAGTTCCTCAGTGCCGATTTCGAGCAAAAAAGTCGACACGGCGGCAGGGCAACACAGGACGACTGTATTGAACGCCGTTCGCTAGCTTCATTGATGTGCTGAGCGTTGTGCAAAGGACCTGATGCCCGAAGTCAAGCCGGCCGCCTCCAAATTTGAGCAGCTCAAGGCCAGCAGTGGCCACCTGAAAGAGCCATTGCTGACGGAGCTCGGCAACGACTCCGCCAATTTCACGGAAGGTGCTGTCCAGATCCTGAAGTTCCACGGCAGTTACCAGCAGGACAACCGCGAAAACCGACGCAAGGGCGCGGAGAAGGATTGGCAGATGATGCTCCGGCTGCGCAATCCCGGTGGCCGAGTACCTGGGACTCTCTTTCTGGCGATAGACGAGCTTGCAGACCGGCTGGGCAACGGCAGCTTGCGGGTCACCACTCGCCAGGCATTTCAAATGCATGGCGTCCGAAAGGAGAACCTCAAAGAGGTGATTGGCACGATCGTGCGCGAGCTGGGCTCGACCCTGGCTGCCTGTGGCGATATCAACCGCAATGTGATGGCCCCGGCAGCACCCTTTGAAAAGGGGGCTTACCCGGCAGCTCGCAAGCTTGCCGACGACATCGCTGATTTGCTCGCTCCCCAGGCGGCTGAGGGTTCCTACCTCGACCTCTGGGTTGATGGTGAGCTCAGCTACAGGATCAAGCCCAGTCCGGCGGTAGCCAAAATCAAGGCACTGCAGCAGGAGGGTGCTGTCTTCAGCGGTGATGCGGCCGAACCGCTCTATGGCGGCACCTATCTGCCAAGAAAATTCAAGGTTGCGGTCACCGTTCCCGGCGACAACTCGGTGGACCTGCTGACCCAGGACATCGGCTTGGTGCTGTTCTGTGACCCCCAAGGCAGCCCCCTCGGCTGCAACGTTTACGTAGGTGGTGGCATGGGCCGCACCCACAACAAGGAGGAGACCTTCGCTCGTACAGCGGACCGCCTCGGCTATGTGGCCTATGGGCACGTGCTTGAACTGCTGCAGGCGATCGTCGCCCTCCAGCGGGACCACGGCGACCGGGAGCAACGGCGTCATGCCCGGATGAAGTATTTGATCCACGACCGGGGTGTCGACTGGTTTCGTCAGGAGCTGAAGGAGCGCTATTTCGCCCACCCGATCAAGGCGATGCGGCTAGAGCCAAAAACCAAACTCGAGGATTACCTCGGCTGGCATCGCCAGAGCCGTGGCCTCTGGTTTGTGGGCCTGCCGGTGCTGTGCGGACGCCTTTCCGGTGAGTTCAAGAGTGGTTTACGTCGACTGGTCGACACCTACAAGCTGGAGGTGCGACTCACCCCCAACCAGGATCTGCTGCTCTGCAACATCGGCACCTCCCAGCGTTCCACCATCCGTGCTGCCTTGGCAGAGCTTGGTATGGGCGCACCGGAAGCACCTGCACCGCTGCAGCGGCACGCACTGGCCTGTCCGGCCCTGCCCCTATGTGGTCTCGCTGTTACGGAAGCTGAGCGCATCCTGCCAAGCGTCCTGGAGCGGCTTGAAGCCCAGCTCAAGCGCCTTGAGATTTCCCGGTCGGTGCTAGTGCGCATGACCGGCTGCCCTAATGGCTGCGCCCGCCCCTATATGGCTGAGATCGGACTGGTTGGCAGTGGTGTCGACCAATATCAGTTGTGGCTGGGGGGCACCCCCAACCTCAGCCGATTAGCGGAGCCCTACCTAGAGAAAATGCCGCTGGATGATTTAGAAACAACTCTCGAACCGCTTCTGAAGGCTTGGCAGAGTGCTGGCGGCCGCCGCAGCTTTGGTGATTTTGTGGTCAACAGTGGCCGTGACACCGTGCAGCAATGGCTAGAAGCAGCGGCTGGATGAGCTGGGCCCGCTTTGCCCTGTTCCTCCCCTTCATATTTCAGGTGGCCTTGATAAGGGCTCCCCTCTTGGCTCAGGGCCGCCAACAGTCACCACCACCTGCCTCACGCCAAACGCTCTACGACCCCGATCTGAGCACTTGCGATTCGGAGCGGATTCGAACCGCCTTTCAGCAGCAACTGCAGCCCTTTTCGGACCAGGGTGATGCCGTGCTGGCACGCCTACGCCAGATTCAGCTGGAGATGACAGCCAAAACCCTCAGCCGCTGCGTAAGCCGCCAGTTGCTGAGCCCGGAACAGGCCGCTCAGCTGAGCCGGGAACTGGCCGAATCACCTACTCGTCCATAAAAGGCCTCCCTGGCCCCGCTACGCCAGGCCCACAGCTGATCCCCCCAGCTGAAGTGCCACCACTCGTTGGGGTGCTGCTCAAATCCTGCCCCAGCCATCACCCTGGCCAGCAACTGGCGCCGCTGGTGCCAGGTAGCGGCAGGGCTGCTGGAATCAGCCAAGGCGGCAGCTTGATGAAATAAGGGTTCGGAAACCCTGCCAATTGCATCGATCTCTCCCCCCATCGCCAGGGCCTGGCCGCCAGCATCAGCAAGGGTGAGATCCACGGCGGCTCCGGTGCTGTGGGGTGGTGGGGTGGCCGGATCATCGCTGGGAGGGGCCCAGAAGCGGCCCACGGCAGCCTCTGCCCGATCTCGCTCTGGGGAGGGATGGTCGGGGTTGATGCCGATTCGGCCACACTCGGCCACTAGGGAATGGCGCACCATGAAGCGCTGCACGGCCACGGGCCTCCAGGCATCAAAAATCGCCAAGCTCCAGCCAGGCTGCTCCTTCTGCAGCTCCTGCTGGGCTTGCAGCAGACGGGTGACCACCCCCTGCCGCAGCCGAAATGGAGATGCATCAGGCCCATAAGGCGCTCCCAGGGCTGCGTAGGGATGGGGTTCGAGCCGCAGCAAGGCCGTTGGAATTTTCTGCAGCGGCTCATCAACCTCAGTAATCGGAATGGAATTCCAGGGGCGCAAAGGAGCTGCAGTCAGGCTTTGCCATTCAAGCTGGGCAGCAAAGCCAGAGGTGACCGGCAGATCAGGGTATCCAGCTCTTAAGGTTTCGAAACTCTGACGATCACCCAGACCTCGCCCATGCCCACTCGCTTCGTTTTGAGCGGCGATCACCCCCTAGATGGCAGCCATGGCCGAGATTTGTTGCGCTCCTACATGCGCGACATCAGCAGGGTGCCGTTGTTGAGCGCCGAGCAGGAGATCACCCTTGGGCGCCAAGTTCAACAACTGGTCGCACTCGATGAGGTTCGCGAGGAGCTCACCTTGAGGGCTGGCGGGGTTGCCCCAAATGACCAAGAGTTTGCTGTTGCTGCCGATCTGGAAAAAGATGAGCTTCAAGCCAGGATCCGAGATGGCAGGCAGGCCAAGGAAAGAATGGTGTCGGCGAATCTGCGCTTGGTGGTGTCAATCGCCAAGAACTACACCAACAGCAGCTTTGAGCTTGCAGATCTGATCCAGGAAGGCACGATTGGCCTGGTGCGAGGCGTGGAAAAATTTGATCCCAGTCGTGGATATAAGTTTTCTACCTACGCCTACTGGTGGATACGGGAGGGGATCACTCAAGCAATCAAGAACAAGAGCCGCACGATTCGCCTACCAGCACCAATCACGGCCGCCCTCAGCAAACTCAAGCGCTGCCAGCGTGAGCTGACCCAGCTATTAGGCCGTCCGCCCAGGCTTCATGAGCTTGCTTCAGCCGTAGGCATGTCTGAACTGGACGTAGAGGAGCTGATGTTTCGAGCCGTTCAGCCGCTCAGCTGCGATTACACCACAGCCGAAGGGGAAGCCATCAATCTGCTTGATAAAGTAGCCTGCGATGGGGTTCAGCCAGATCAATTAGCCCTAGAAAATTGCCTCAAGAGCAATATCCGTAAGTTGCTGGATCAGCTGCCTGAACAGGAAGCCCAATTACTGAAGATGCGTTACGGCATCGACCAGGAGACGGCTTTGAGCTTGTCAGCGGTGGCCCGCGAACTTGGTATCAGCCGTGATACTGCCCGCGGTCTAGAGCGTCGGGCTGTTGCTTCTATGCGTGATTTATCAGGGCAGGTTTCCGACTACCTATCCGCCTAGGTAGGCAGCTCGCCATCTCATCCTGGGGCGTTTTGGTGGCTAGTTAAGCCGGGCCGCTTGATCCATCTGGCGGCGACGCTGCTCAGCCAGGGCATGGGCTAACCCCTGATGCTGCTGTAATTCCGGATCAGCGGCTGTGATCATGCGGGCTACGTCGCGGGCTTCTTCGAGCACAGTTCCATCTTCGGTGAGACTCGCTAGTGCCAAATCAGGCAAGCCGCTCTGGCGTGTACCTAATACCTGGCCTGGCCCCCGCAGGCGCAGATCCATCTCGGCTATTTCAAAGCCATCGCTGGTGCGCACCAGCACCTCCAGCCGCTGGCGGGCCAGCACGTTGCTGCTGTCGTTGATCAACAGGCAGTAGGAGGAGGCAGCTCCCCGCCCCACTCGACCCCGCAGCTGGTGCAACTGGGCAAGGCCGAAGCGTTCAGCATGTTCAATCACCATCACGCTGGCCTCCGGCACATCAACCCCCACCTCCACGACCGTGGTGCTTACAAGCACCTGGGTTTGTCCGCTGGCGAAGGCGCCGATGGCAGCCTGCTTCTCAGCGCTGCTTAGCCGGCCATGCAATAGCCCCACCGCTAAATCCGGAAACTCCTCCTCACTTAGCTGGCGGTGCACCTCCACAGCCGAGCGCAGCTCGAGCTTCTCCGACTCCTCCACCAGCGGCAACACCACATAGGCCCGCTGCCCAAGGGCCACTTGCTCGCGGATCAGCTCATAGCCCCGCTGGCGCTGACTGCCTTTGATCATGCTGGTGCTGATTGGCTGGCGTCCTGGGGGTAATTCGTCGATCTGGCTGACATCCAGATCGCCATGAAGAGACAGAGCCAGGGTGCGAGGAATTGGTGTAGCCGTCATCGTCAGCAGATGGGGCTGCAGCCCTTTGGCCAGTAAGCGATTGCGCTGGCGCACCCCAAAGCGGTGCTGTTCATCAACGACAACCAAACCAAGTCGATCGAACAGCACTGGGTCCTCCAGCAGGGCGTGGGTACCCACCAGCAGTTGCAGCTGACCGTTGACTAGATCCTGCAGCAGCTGGCGCCGTCGCGGAGCTGGGGTGGAGCCAGTGAGAAGAGCTGAAGTGACGTGCAACTGGGGCAGCCATTCAGCCAGCTTGCGGTAGTGCTGTTCGGCCAGCACCTCGGTAGGGGCCATAAGAGCCCCTTGGCAGCCCGCCTCGATCGCAGTGAGTAGGGACGCCAGGGCAACAACGGTTTTGCCACTGCCCACATCCCCTTGCACCAAACGGGCCATGGGCTGGGGGCGGGCCAGATCGGCGCGGATCTCAGCCAGCACCCTTTGCTGGGCACCGGTAAGGCCAAAGGGCAGGATGGTTAGAAATTGCTGCACCAGGCCCTCGCCACCAGGGGGCAAAGCCAGGGGTGGAGCAGGTCTCAGGCTCAGTTGGCGGCGCCGTTGGGCCAGGCCCAACTGCAGCAGCAAAAACTCATCAAACACCAAGCGGCGGCGGCTTGCCTGCAGCTGCTCCTGGCTGCTGGGCCCATGGATCTGGGTAAGCGCTTCGGAGCGGCCCATCAGCTTCTGGCTGCGGCGCAGGGCCTCAGGCAGGGGATCTGGCCAGCTACTCACTAAGGGAATCACGGCTTCGACCACCTGGCGCAGCCGGTCTGCACCCAATCCTTCAGTGAGGCCGTAGACAGGCAGGAGCCTGCCGATCGTTTCGGAGCGCACCGGTGACTGGGGCGACTCCAATACCTCCATTAATGGATCCTGAAACGCCGGCCCATAGGGGGTTTCCTTGACCAGACCACTGACGGCCACGGTGGCTCCAACTGGAAAAAGGCGTTGCTGGGATTGCAGCCAACCAGGACTGGAAAAGCGCTGCCCGGCAAAAAAGCGAGTCACCTTGATCCGCCCAGTGCAATCGACTAGGTGAAGTTCGAGAATCGAAAGATTGGGATTGCGCGGGCTGGCAAAGGCATGGCTGCGGCGCACCGTTGCCACAATCGTTGCGGTGGTTCCCGGTTTGAGCCCGTTGATCCGCACGAGATTGGCGTAGTCGAGATAGTCACGCGGGTAGTAGTGCACCAGGTCGCGCACCAGCAGTAAGCCGAGCTGGGCTAAACGGCTGGCGGTCTTGGGGCCAACCCCGCGAACTTCCGAGAGTGGCGTATCGGCATTGAGGCTGGCTGAATTGGGGGCCTTGCCGGCGACTGTTGAGTTTGATACCAGCCGCAGCCGGGGTGGCGCCATCGCCAGCACTGGCTGCTGGGCCTGGCGTAGGGCATGCAGCCTTTCCCTAGCCGTTCGCACCAGGCTCTGGCGCCTGGCTAGAGGCAACTCGCCATAGGACTGAAAACCAGCTGAAAGATCAAGTAAGCGCTGCAGGGCTTCGGCAGGCAGATCCTGCGGCCGCAGTTGCAATTGCTGCACCACAAAGCTGCTGAAGCAGGTTTGACGGCCCTTCAGGTCGATAAATCCCCGGTCGGCCTCCACCTGCAGGGCTTGCTGCAGAGCCCGCAGCCAGGCCTCTAGTCCGGGCAGCTCGGCAGGCTCTGGGCTGGGTTGATGTCCTGCAGCCACAGCTGTTCCGCCTCTAATGCCTGAGCCCGCCGACTGAGACGGCGATAGTGCTGTGCCATTCTGCGCACCTCCTGCCGGTGCTGCTGGATCCGGGTTCGACAGGTGTGCAATTTGGGCAGGGAATGCTCCAGGTCAGCAGGCCGGAGCAGCACCGCTATAGCTTCAAGGCGACCGGCTGCAGGCTCCGGGCCGAAGGGCAAAGGCAAGCGCAGCAGATTCGCTGGAGCTTCAAGGCTCTCCAGTTGCGCTGCAAGAGCAGCATCAAGCAGGCTGACAGGCAACAAGGTTGTGGTTATCCCAAGTCGCATTAGCTCAACGTTGAGAGCGTGGGAGAGATTACGCAGACGGCGGCTGAGAGCCTGCTCAAAGCCGGCGATCCAGGCGAGCAGCAGCGCAGGGTCTGAAGGTAGGCGCCCTCCGTCCCATGGCGTAGGAGTCCGGTTGGACGGCTCCACCAACCATTCGCTGAAGGCTTCCGCCATGGCCCGCATCGTCACCTCACGGTCTTGCTGGCCATCTACCTCTTCAAGTTGCTCGTCCACTTCCTCAATCTCAGCCCCTGGGTGATTGCTATTGGGCTCCGCCAGCTCAACCGAGCGGCGGAGGGTGAAGCTGGAGGGGCTGAGAAAGTCAGCTCCAATCGGAAGGGCCATCCCAAGGTTTATTGATCCCCTTGCTGGAGTCTCCTCAGCCTGGTCGTGCTCCTCTGATTCAGAGTCGTCCCCTCCCAGGGCCGCCAGCAGCCTGCTGCGCTGGCGGCTGCGTTGCTTGTTGTGTTCGCTGGCTATCTGAGCGGCTAGGTGGGCGGTCTGCTCAACTGTGAGCAAGCTGCTAGCCCTCTGCACCAGGTTGCGGATGCGCCGATGCAGCACCCGGCGCTTGTTGCCATCCAGATCGCTGTAACGATCAGGATGCACTTGGGTCGCAACATGAAAACAAGCCTGTTGAACACTGTTCAACAGGCCGTCTCTGAGCACCTGGAGATAGAGAGCCAAGTGGCGATAGAGCTGGGGGTTGGAGGCCCCCAGCTGGGATTCCAGATCCTCAAGCTGCTGATGGGCAGCCTCCAATGGGGTCACTAGCTTGCTGATCAGGCCGTCTGGCTCATGGCTGCCACTTCGGCCGCGAAATCAGATTTCTCCACCTCAATGCCCTCACCAAGGGTGAAGCGGGTGAAGCGACGCACCTGGATGTTTTCGCCTACCTTGCCGGCCACCTGCTTCACCATCTCCGCCACGGTGACAGCGCTGTCTTTGATGAAAGGCTGATCTAGCAGGGCTAGTTCCTTGAGGCGCTTGCCAATTCGGCCCTCAACGATCTTGACCTTCATCTGCTCTGGTTTGCCCTCGAGATCATCACGACCCATCTCGATGGACTTTTCGCGCTCAGAAATCTCAGCAGGAATCTGATCGGTGCTTACGTACTCCACACCAGGACAGGCAGCGATCTGCATGGCCACATTGCGCAGCAATTCCTGGAAGACGTCGCCACGGGCAACGAAGTCGGTTTCGCAGTTGACCTCCACCAGCACGCCCACACGAGCGCCAGTGTGGATGTAGCTGCCCACGGCACCTTCAGCGGCGGTGCGTCCAGCCTTTTTCTCAGCGGTCGCAATGCCCTTCTGGCGCAGCCATTCGGTGGCTTTGGTGGCATCACCACCACATTCAGAGAGCGCCTTCTTGCAGTCCATCATTCCTGCGCCGGTTTTATCGCGCAGTTCTTTAACCAGCTTTGCCGAAATCTCAGCCATGGGTTGGTATGGGGTACGGGTTACTAAGTTGTGAACGATAAGAGGGAAGGGGATCAACCCTCGTCGTCACGGCCCTGATCTTGAGCTCCGTGGCGGCCTTCGTTGATGGCATCGGCAAGGCGGCCAAGTACCAGCTGCACGGAACGAACGGCGTCGTCGTTGCAGGGGATTGGCACGTCGCAGAGGTCGGGATCGCAGTTGGTGTCGAGCATGGACACCAAGGGAATATCAAGCTTGCGAGCTTCGAGCACGGCGTTGGTTTCACGGCGCTGATCGACCAGCACGACAACGTCGGGCAGGCGGCGCATGTTCTTCAAACCACCCAGATACTTCTGCAGGCGCTCCAGTTCACGGCGCAGCACAGCTGCTTCCTTCTTAGGACGCATAGCGATGGCGCCAGAACTTTCCATGCGCTCCAGATCCTTGAGCCGATCGATGCGAGCACGCATCGTGGTCCAGTTGGTGAGCATGCCGCCCAGCCAGCGCTGATTGACATAGGAGGCGCCGCAACGGGTGGCCTCCAGGGCAATCACTTCAGAAGCCTGCTTCTTGGTGCCAACAAACAGAAAGCGCTTGCCACTGCGGGCCGCACTGCGAGTCCACTTGTAGGCGTTGTTCATGCAGACGGCGGTCTGCACCAGGTCAATGATGTGAACCCCGTTGCGCGCGCAATAGATGTAGCGCGACATCTTGGGATTCCACCGGCGCGTTTGGTGCCCAAAGTGGGCACCTGCCTCCATCATCTCGGCAAGAGTTACAACAGCCATAATTTGGGGTTGGGGTTTCGGGTTTGCCTCCACCTGCCAGGGATCCAGAACAACCCGTACGACCAGAAGGGCCGACGGGCATTGCTGCTCGGATCACCCGAAACACGCAGGTGTGCGGTGTGATTTGTACTTAGGCACCCTATCAAATAGGGCTAGGGGCTGGACCTGAGCCCTTGAGTGCTTTGGCTTCTGCAAACAGGGCCCGCACTCCCAGCCGGTTGAGTGGCACTCGCAACAGCTCCATTGCCACACCGGGATGGCCGCGGCGGATCAACCAGGCCAGCAGGGGCCGCAGGCTGTGTTCGTTGAGCAGGCCGCCCAAGGTGAGCGCCTCCCAGAGCAGGCGATGCAGCCAAGTGAACTGAATGATCAGCCGCACCCGCCGGGTTGGGTGCTTTTGGTAGAAGACCAGTCCCATTTTTGCTCTCTCCCGCTCCACCCGAATCAAATCAGGTATCTGTTCCAAATTCAGCGCCGGATGCCAGTGATAGCCAACGGCCTCCGGGCAGCGCACCAGGACAACTCCAAGCCGCCTCAGTCTTTCGCCGAGCTCCAGGTCCTCCCAGCCATACAAACGGAAACGCGTATCAAACAGGCCAGCCTGCTCAAGCAGCTGCCGATCAATCGCCACGTTGCCGGTGGCGAAATAGGCAAAGGAATGATCCTGAAGCTTGTGTGGTTCGCTGCAGGGATCCTGGAAATTGGCGGTGTTTATGACGGCCCCATAGGTGAAACAGAGGCGATTGCCGCGCCGCTGCCACTCGCGCTCTAGGGCTACAGCGTGGCAACGCAGAAAGCTGGGGGTGACCACCAAGTCGCTGTCTATGAAAACGACCACGTCGCCGCGGGCTGCCTCCACACCCCGATTGCGGCCCTGAGCCGGCCCACCGTGTTCCTGCTCGATCAGTCGCAGGTGCGGCAGCTGCAGGCTGTGCTGCCGCAGCCAACTAACGGTGGCATCGGTTGAGCCATCGTCGACGAGTACAACCTCATAGCCCGTGATCTCCGCTGCAGGATCCTGGGCCTCAAGGGCCAGCAGGCACTTCTGCAGGATCGGCAGGCGGTTGTAGGTGGGGATGACGACGCTGAGGAACATCGGGGTCGCCGCGAGGGTCTAAACAGCAAAAAGGGGATCCTTCCGGATCCCCTAAGCGATGCAGGGCTGCACTGATCAGTCGGCGGCGCCACCGTTGTTGGCTGTGCCGGTCACACCATTGCCGGCGCCTTCACCGCGGCCGTCGTTGCGCAGCTTGCGCTTCTTGAATTTGCGCGCGTAGGAGCGGTTCCGCTCTTGCTTTTCTTTCTTGAGATTCCTGCGCTTAGCCATGCGAGCGGCGTGTTGGAGAGATGCGAATCTCCACCCTACTCAATTGCGAAGGCGCCGTTGCTCAACTGACCGTCCTCCATCTGCACAAGACGGTCTGCCACATCAAGAATCCGGGGGTCGTGGGTCACCATCAACACACCGCATCCCTGGTCCTTGGCTAGTCCCTTAAGCAGCTCGACCACCTCACGACCGGTACGGGAGTCCAGAGATGCCGTGGGCTCATCGGCCAATAGGAGCTGGGGCCTGGCGGCTAGAGCCCGGGCAATCGAGACCCTTTGCTTCTGCCCGCCGGAGAGATCATGGGGAAGCTTGCCGAGATGGTCGCTCAACCCCACGGCGCGCAACCATTCCCGAGATCTATCCCTGCGGGCTCGATAACTGAGCCCTTTCAGCAGGTCTGCACCCATCTGTACGTTTTGCTCTGCCGTAAGGCACCTGAGCAGGTTGTGGCCCTGAATGATCATGCCGATCCTGCGGCGCAACTTGAGCCGGTCGGTGCGGCTTGCACCCTTGAGCTCTTCGCCAAACACCTGTACCGAGCCTTCCTGCACCTGGCGCAGAGCCCCAATCAGTGTCAACAGGGTTGTTTTGCCGCAGCCGGAGGGGCCGGTAAGCAGCACCACTTCACCGGGATCGACGCAAAGGCTGATGTCCTGGAGCACCTGGCGGCGATTGACGCCACTGCCAAATGAATGTCTCAAGCCTTCCAGGCGCACCATCGCAGCCATCAGAAAATCTCCGCGGGGTCGGCGTCACCAAGGCGCCGCATCGCCAGGGTTGCCGAGCCCATACACATCACCAAAATCATGATGAACACCGTCAATGCCCGGGTCAGATTCATAGATACCGGGAGCTGGGTGGCGTTGCGCACCAGTAAATAAAGACCCTGGCCGGCGGCGTAGGCAGGCAGATATCCAAATACAGCCAGCAGGATTCCCTCCCTAGCTACGACTCCAAGCAGGGTGGGGAGCCGGTAGCCCATCGCCATCAAGGTGGCGTATTCCGGCAGATGATCGCTGACGTCCGAATACAAGATCTGGTAGACGATTACGCAGCCCACCACGAAACCCATGGCAGCACCGAGGGTGAAAATGAAACCGATCGAGGTGCTGGATCTCCAGTAGTTCTGCTCAAAAGCGATAAAGCCTGCTTTGGTCAGCACGCTGACGTCATCTGGTAAATCCCGCTTCAGCCTTTCGACCACCTCATCGGCATCGGCCCCTGCTCGCAAGCGGATCAGGCCCACCTCAATGCTGCCTGGAGGAGTATTTGGCAGTAGCTGGAGATAGGTCTCCTGGCTGGTTAGCAGATTGCCATCAGCGCCAAAGGAGGTGCCGAGCCCCACTAGGCCGGCCACCCTTACTTTCTTGCCATTGATTTCGCTTTCGACGGTGCGTCCGCCGCGAAACCATTCGGCTACAGGCCCAAACTCTGGCCTGGAGAGCTCATCAAACAGCACTCGGCCCCGATCCTGCAAAAGCTTTGCCTTAGGCGCGAGGCTGGGGTCGGTGAATAGGGGATCGGCAGGTTCAAAGCCCAGGGTGAGGATTGAGCGGGTTGCCTTGGTGTCTGGGTTGCGCCAAAGCAGCAAATTCCAGTGAACCGGAGTAATCCCCTCCACATCTGGATCTGCCATGGCCTGCACAAGACGGCGGCGGGGAAAGCCGGCCATGCTCACCGAGCTGCTGGAACGGGGGCTGATTAACACCAGGTCGGTGTCAAAGAGGCGGTGAATAGTGACGCTGGCATCAAACAGGCCGTCCCTGAAGCCCAGCTGCATAAACATCAAGATGCCGGCGAAGGCGATGCCAGCCAGGGCGACAGCCAGGCGCACGGGCTGGCGAGTTAACAGCAGCCAGGCAAGGGGAATGCGGCGGCCCTGCCAGATACGGCCAAGCATCAGGGCTGCCCAGGCGCCTTGGTGGCAGCGAGGCGCGCAATCACCTTTAAGCCCGTCAGATCACGCACCCGCTGGCTATCAGCAGGATCTAGGGCCACCCGCACCTCCACAACCCTGGCATCGGCGTCTCCGGTGGGATCGGTCGAAAGCACTGAACGCTGCCGCACCTGGGGACTAATGCGAATCACCTCGCCAGTAAGGGTGCCTTGATAACCACCGTTTTCGCTAATCAAAGAGACGCTCTGGCCAAGGCGCACTCGGTCGATGTCACTTTCGTAGACCTCAACCAAGGCCTGCATGCGGTTGCTGGCGCCGAGTTCAAGTACGCCTGTTTCAGTCGGGCGCTCTCCAACTCGTGCATGGAGTTTGAGCACGGTGCCAGCCATGGGCGCCCGTAGTTCGGTAAGCAGCAACTCAGCTTTGAGTTTCTCGCGTTCAGCCCATGCCTCGTTGCGATCCCCCTGAAGTTTGAGCAGGTCCGTCTCGCGGTTGTCCAGCTCACCGCTAGGTATGGCGCCGGAACGACTCAGCTGGCGGTAGCGACGGACGTCGCGGGTTTGTACAGCCAATCTGGTGTCAAGGTTGCGAAGACGAGCCTCGATTAGACGTTGTTGGGCCACAAGGGTCGGAGCTGTGTCAAAGCGAGCCAGCAGCTGGCCACTGCTCACGCGGTCGCCTTCCTCAACCAAAAGCTCGGAAATACGGGGGCTACCGCCAATGCCGCTGATGGGGGCCGCCAGCAAGCGCACATCACCAGCCGGCTCCAGCCGGCCAAGTGCTGCCACCGCTTCCTGATTACTAGGAGTGACGGCAACCACCGGTTCAGTCACTGGGGATGGTCGCTGCTGGCGGACTAGGGCGACAGCCAAAATCAACACCAAGGCCGCTCCGCCGACCCACCAAAGCCGGTTAATTCCCAGCAAGACGCTCTTCACGGTGCTGGCGGATCGTCGAACAACAACTCCTCGATGTAACGATCGGCCCACTCCGGGTTGAAGGCCTTCTCCAGCACCCGGCGAGTCTTGTCGTTTTGTTTCTGTTGCTTGCAATACCGGTGCTGACCCTGCCATCTGGCAAGCGTAGCTGGGTGGGTTGGTGCCTGAGCCTCGCTGGTGGCTATGGCCGACGCCAGCACATCGAGGTAGCCGCTGACCTCATCTAGAAACCCGGCCTCCTCAGCGGCGCTCGTGGGTCTCACAAAGCGAACGTAGGGCGAAAAAATTGACGCCCAGCCCGGCAGCTCCCGTTCCTGTTCAAAGCTGATGCGGGGCATGGCAGCAAGAGCTTCGGCGATAGCAATTGGTAGCTCCCCGCAAACTGGCGACAGGTCGACGATGGCGGCGGAGACCCCGGCCGGGCCGGCCACGATGTCTGCCCCAAAAACAGGTAGGTCGAAGCGGGGATCCGGGAAGAGTACGCAGTGCAAAATCTGCAATCCCGCTCCAAGGCGAGCGGTTTCTAGGTGCAGCTTGCGCAGTCCTAGGCAGCGACGCAGCTCATTGCGTATGAATAGCGATTCGCCATCGAGGCTGCCACTGATGGCTTCGAGATCGGGAGAAACCGCAAACGCTTCCAATTCTGGCAGGCCCTGCCAGAACGTACGAATCCGCGCCGCTAGGGCCTCCATCAGGGGGTGAATCGCGCCGCTTTCGGCGCCAAAGCCCTCGGGGCCAGCGTCGGGACTCTGAGACGAAGCGGGGGCGGAACTCACGACAGGAGGTGCAGCCAGCAGAATGCAGATCCTGCCACGCATCTGAGCCTTGCCCCTGGCCCCATCCCAGCCCCTGCTGCCAGGGCTGGCTAATCCCAGCGACCAACTTCTTGCCAACGGCGCCACCGTGGTCAGCCTGTCCTTGCCCGACTCGCCGCTGGTTTGCCTCGACTTTTGGTGCCGGGCAGGCAGCGTTTTTGAATCTGCCGCAGAAAGCGGCATGGCCCATTTCCTTGAACATATGGTGTTCAAGGGCAGCGAGCGGCTTGGGCCTGGTGAATTCGACCTTCGCATCGAGGCGATGGGTGGCAACAGCAATGCCGCCACCGGCTTCGACGACGTTCACTACCACGTTTTGATCCCACCGGAGGCGGCTGCAGACGCCCTCGACCTACTGCTTGATCTGGTGCTGCATCCCCGCCTCGATGCCGCAGCCTTCGACATGGAGAGGCAGGTGGTGCTCGAGGAGCTGGCCCAAAGCGAAGATCAGCCCGATGAAATCGCTCTGCAGCAGTTACTTCGACTTGGCTGCCCAAAGCATGCCTACGGCGAACCGATCCTGGGCCAGCGCGAACTGCTGCTTGAGCAGACACCCGATGCCATGGCCGCCTTCCATCGGCGTCTTTATGGCGCCAACCGTTGCGTGCTGGCCATGGGCGGCGCCCTCGAACTGGAGACCCTGGCCGAACGCATCGACGCCAGTGGCCTGGCCCAATTGCCGCTGTTGGAGGAGCCCTGCCGCCGACCAGCCCTTTTAGTGCAGCCAGGGGAGCACCGGATCGAAGTGCCGCGGCTCGAATCGGCGCGCCTACTGATGCTCTGGGGTCTGCCTCCCGCCTCTCATTTGCACGACGTGATGGGCGCAGACCTTCTCACAACCGTGCTGGCCGAGGGGCGCCGCAGCCGCTTAGTGGAGAGGCTGCGAGAGCAACTGCGCATCGTGGAAAGCATTGATCTCGATCTGCACGTAATGGAGTTCGGCAGCTTTGCCCTGCTGGAGGCGATCTGCGAAACGGAAGAGCTGGCCTCCGTTCGCAAAGCGATTGATGCGGTCTGGTATGAGCTGTTGCAGGAGGGTATGGCTGAGGCGGAATGGCAGCGAGCCCAGCGGCTGGTGGCCAATGGCTACCGCTTTGGTTTAGAGGCCGCTGGCAGCGTGGCTGGCCTGATAGGCAACAACCGCCTCTGGGGGCGCCACCACAGGTTGGAGCTGCCACTAGAAGAGATTGGTCGCTGGAGTGCGTCCGAATTGCTGCAGCAGGCCGTTCCCCTGCTGGATCCGAGCCGGGCCTGCGTGCTCGAGGCGGTGCCGGCATGACCAGCACCAGCACCCATCCATCCTCTGCCAACTGGCAGCACACCAGCCTTCAGGGCGGCCTACCGCTGATCTGGCAGCGCCGGCCTGGACCGGCGATCGTGGCCTGCCGGCTGTGGATACGGGGAGGCAGCAGTCAGGATCTGCCGGGCCAGCGCGGGGCTGGTCAATTGCTGGCGGGCTTGATGACCCGCGGCTGCGGCAACTATGGGCCAGAAGCCTTGGCCGACCTAGTGGAGGGTCGCGGGGCGGCCCTGCGTGCTGAAGCCGCCGAAGACTTCCTGGTGATCAGCCTCAAGTGCGCCAGCAGCGACACGAGCGAGCTGCTGCCCCTGTTGCTGTCAATGGCCAGGCAGCCCTGGCTCAGCCCTGACCAACTCGAGCTAGAGCGGGACCTGAATCTCCAGAGCCTGCAGCGCCAGCGGGAAGATCCGTTCCAGCTAGCCCACGACCAGCTGCGCCACATGCTCTACGGCGATGGGCCCTATGGCCACGATCCCCTCGGTGTAGATGGGGAATTAGCTGCCCTGCACACCGAACAGATAGGGGCGTTGGTGCCTGATCTCGGCCAGAACGGCGCCCTTTTAGTGGCCTGCGGCGATCTGAATGACGAACTACCCCAGCTGCTCAATCCCCTGCTGAATCAGTGCCCTTGGAATACGGCCCCGCCAAGCCCCGGCGCCGGACCGGGAGCAGCATCCGGGCAGGAGCGCTTTGGCTCCTTGGAGCAGGACACTGAGCAATTGGTACTGATGCTGGGTACGGCTACCGTGCCCCTGGGCGATCCGGATGGTCTGGCCCTGAGGCTGCTTCAGGCCCACCTGGGCATGGGCATGTCCAGCCGTCTTTTTGTGACCATGAGGGAGGAGCGGGGCCTGGCCTACGACGTTGGGGTCCACATGCCGGCGCGGCGCGGCGCTACTCCCTTTATCTGGCACCTCTCCACTTCCGCTGAGCGAGCAGAGGAGGCCACCACCGCTCTTCTGGAGGAGTGGCAACGAGTACTAGATCAGCCCTTGAGCGTGCCTGAGCTCGCTTTAGCTAAGGCCAAATACCGCGGCCAGGACGCCATGGGGCGCCAGACCTGCGGCCAAATCGCCGATCGTCAGGCGCTGGTGCTGGGCCACGGCCTGGGCTGGAGTTACGTGGAGGACAGCCTGGAGCGGGCTCAGCATCTGGATGCAGGCACCTTGCTGGAGGCAGCTCGCCGCAGGCTTTCTGCTCCCTCCCTCAGCATCTGTGGTCCCGCGCCAGCCCTAGCCGCCGCAGAACTGGCCTGGCAAAGCCACGATCTCAGTTCCTGATAGGCCGTTCCCAGTGCCTGATTAAGGCGCGGCAGCTTGTAGTTGGTCAGCTTCCAGCAAAAAGGTGCCGCGACGAAAGCGAACAGCCAGTTGATTGCGCGCCTTAATGGCCAGCACCTGACCCTGCTCATCGCTGTCCACCAGGTCTGGCGGACGCAACATCGGCATGGGATCAGCTGTTTTCAGGTAGTTAGGCCGGCCCTTCAGCTGCACCGCATCTCCCACGGCAAATGGCAGTGGCCCCACGCCAAAAGGGAGTTGCCCCACGGCAAAAGGGAGTGGCTCCAACGACTCGGCTCCTAGCGGCTCGTCCATAGCTTCTCTTGATATCTAGAAGTTAGCGGCCCCATTGGCACGACCCCCCAAAATGGGAGCCAGAAACGATGTGATCAGTTGAGGGCCCTAGCCACTTGGAGCGGCGCAATCGCCGGTCTGCTGCTGATCTTGGTAGGCGGGCTGATTCAGGCCGCCGCTCCGCTTCCGGCCGCCAGCGGCGGCTGGAACCTCACGACCCTGCCCATCACCCTGCAGGTGCCGGCACTGCTGCTAACCGCCTTGGTCTGCGGCCCCCGCAGCGGCATGCTCGCAGCAGTTGCTTACCTGAGCCTGGGCCTGTTCCAGCTGCCTGTGTTTCAGGGCGGGGGAGGTGCCGCCTACCTGTTGGATCCTGGCTTTGGTTATCTGGCTGGCTTCATCCCGGCAGCCTGGCTCACCGGCAAGCTCGTGCGCCAGCAGGGCATGGACGACCCGCTGAGTTTGTTTGGCGCCGCAGTGGTCGGGCTGGGAGTCCTGCAGGTCTGCGGCATAGCCAACCTGTTACTGGGAGCACTTGCTGGCCGCTGGGGACCAAATCTTGGAATCCTGCTGTTCAGCTACAGCCTGGCGCCCCTAATACCACAGTTGCTCCTTTGTTGCGCCGTAGCCCTGATGGCCCTGCTGCTGCGCCGTCTGTTGCTGGTGGAGTCATGAGTCGGCTGCGCAACCTCGCCTACGCCAGCGCTGCCTTGGTGTTGCTGCTGGACCAGCTCAGCAAGGCTCTAGCCGTTGCCAATCTGCCGCTAGGAAGCAATTCAACTTTTCTGCCGGGGCTCCTTTCACTGCAGCTTGTCCGCAACACCGGAGCTGCCTTCAGCCTGTTTAGTGGCAACCCCCAATTACTCGGCCTGGTGAACCTTCTGGTCTCCATTGGTGT
This sequence comes from Cyanobium sp. A1C-AMD, assembly GCF_024346495.1. Taxonomy (NCBI): domain Bacteria; kingdom Bacillati; phylum Cyanobacteriota; class Cyanophyceae; order Synechococcales; family Prochlorococcaceae; genus Cyanobium; species Cyanobium sp. A1C-AMD. The sequence continues at coordinate 53,644 of NZ_JAGQDB010000002.1, forward strand.
GGCTGTCTGGATTCAGAGGCAGGGTCAGTTGACCCTCACCCGCACCCTTGGGATAGGGCTGCTGCTGGGGGGAGCGCTCGGCAACGGGCTCGATCGCTGGCGTCTTGGCTATGTGGTGGATTTTTTAGCCCTGGTGCCGGTTTCCTTCCCGGTGTTCAACCTGGCCGATGTGGCCATCAACCTGGCGGTACTTTGCTTCGCCATCGAGCTGCTGGGTAACCATGGCCAAGCCGGCGTTTGAAGCCCTAGGCCGCCGTTGGCAGCGGTTCAGCCAGCCCGGGCAAGCCCAACTCCAGGTGCATCTACCGGGCCAAGCCTCGCGCCTGGTGCCCCTGCACCCGGGCATCTACCGCATCGGGCGCGACAAAGACTGCCAAATTTGCGTTGACCATCCGGCGGTCAGCCGCCAGCACGCCCTGCTGGAGCGACGCGGATCCCACTGGTTGCTAAGCGACGACAGCTCAACCAACGGCCTCTGGTGGCAGGGCCGGCGGGTCCAGCAGTTGTTGCTTCGCGACGGCGACAGCCTGCGCTTCGGCCCCAGCCAGGAGGCGGGACTGCCTGAGCTCGATTTTCAGATCCGTCCCCTGCCCCAGCTGCAAAGGTTGCTGCGAGCAACGAGCTTGATGCTTGCGGCGGTGGCCCTAGGCGGCCTTGGCCTGCAGGCCATCTCCGGCCTCCAGGTGCCCATACGCGGCAGCCTCGCCACGGTGAGAGGGCCGCTGGTTCTCTACGACCGGCAGGGCAAAGCAATCGCAACAGCCCAGGCCAAAGAGCATCGGGAGCTCAAAGCCTTGCAGGGCTATCCCCGGGTGTTGATCGATGCCCTGCTTGCCAGTGAGGACAGCCGTTTCTGGTGGCATCCCGGCGTCGACCCGGTTGGTACGGGCCGAGCCCTTGTTACCAACGTGCTCGGAGGACGGGTACTGGAGGGGGGCAGCACTCTCACCCAGCAACTGGCCCGCAGCTTGTACCCCGATCAGGTGGGTCAAGGTGAAACCCTGGGCCGTAAGTGGCGTGAGCTGCTGGTGGCGCTACAGCTTGAGGCCCGTTTCAGCAAGCGGGATCTTCTACTGAGCTACCTCAACCGGGTTTATCTAGGTGTTGGCTGGGGTTTTGAGGATGCCTCCCGCCACTATTTCGGTAAGCCCGCCAGCGACCTAAAGCTTGAGGAGGCCGCCCTACTGGTGGGCCTGCTTCCCTCGCCCAATGGCTACGACCCCTGCTTCGATCCCCAGGCGGCCCTGAGCTCTCGCAATGCCGTGCTCAGCAAGATGGGAGATACGGGCCGCATCAGTGCCGATCAGGCCCGCAGCGGCCGCCGTAGCCCAATCCGGCTTTCGCCCCAGGCCTGCCGCAGCAGCACCTCCCTACGCGGAGTCCCCTTTTATTCAGATCAGGTGGGCCGCGACCTCGATCAGCTGGTGGGGGCAGAGGTGGCGGCCGAGGGCAATTTCCTGATCGATACCTATTTGGATCGCCACCTGCAGGAGCAGGTGGAACGGCTGCTGCGTCAACGACTTAGCGACAGCAAGTCACTGGGGGTTGGGGAAGGGGCCGTGGTGGTGCTCGATTCGCGCACAGGCGGCATCCTGGCCCTTGCCGGCGGTCGCGACTACCGCCAGAGCCAGTTCAATCGAGCCACGATGGCCTTGCGCCAGCCAGGCAGCACCTTCAAGCTGATTCCCTATTTGATCGCTCTCGAGCGGGGCGGGAAGCCCAGTGATCCAATCAGCTGCTCACCATTGCGCTGGCGCGGTCAGAGCTTTAGCAGCGGTTGTGGTGGCAATTTGAGCCTGGTATCTGCCTTTGCCATCAGTAGCAACACGGCAGCGCTGCGTCTGGCCCAGCGGGTAGGCCTTGATGCCTTGGTGCAGAAAGCCCGTGATCTTGGCTTCACCAGCCCCCTAGCGGCCGTGCCTGGATTGGCCCTCGGCCAGAGCGAGGTAACCCTGCTGGAGCTCACAGCTGCCTACGCGGCGATCGCCAACGGTGGCGTTTGGCACTCCCCCAGCACAATTCGGCGCCTTACCGATGGAGAGGCATGTAGTGGCCAGTCATCAAGCCAGTGCCGCCAAGCCAACGTGCCTACAACATCCCAGGCGGGACGCCGTGTCAGCAGCGAGGCGACGGCCCGCGCCATGCAGCAGTTGCTGCGGGCTGTGGTGCAGCGTGGTACAGGCCAGATGGCCAGTCTTGGCGGCCAGGAGGGTGGCAAAACCGGCACAACCAATGACAGCCGCGATTTGCTCTTTGTTGGCTATGAACCCCAGCTCCATTGGGTGGTGGGTATCTGGTTGGGTAATGACGACAACAGCCCCAGCCGCGCCAGCAGCGCCTTGGCTGCAGGACTGTGGAGCGAGATCATCCGAGCAGCCAGATCCTGATGCTTGAGTTGTGAGCACCCGCACCCGCCTGTGGATGATCGCCGGCCTGGCTGTGCTGGCCTTGATCGCCGTTGGCGCCTTGCTGCAGGGGGTCAGCAACCTCTACTGGCAACTGAGCTGGTATCTGCCGAGCTGGATCGTTCAGCCGGTGTTTGCCCTTGTGTTCGCTGGCTTCGTGCTCCTGCTAGTGCAACTTGCCTGGCCGTGGCTGCGGACAATTACGGGCAAGGCCAGGCCTGGAGCGGCTGCCAGCTTGCCGCCACCGGGTAACCGCCGAGAAGCAGCTGCCCAAAACCTTGCCGCCATCGATCAAACCCTCGATCGGGTGCGAGATGCGGTGGAGCGGGAAGCCCTGCGTCAAGAGCGGCAGCGCATGCAGGCCGAGCTCGAACGGGGCGATCTCGTGATTGTGCTGTTCGGTACGGGGTCGGCAGGCAAAACCTCTCTGATCCGGGCCCTGCTGCAGGAGCTGGTGGGCAAGGTGGGAGCTGCCATGGGATCCACCAGCGAAACCCAGCGCTATCGCCTGCGGCTGCGCAGCCTCCAGCGAGCCGTGGTTTTAGTTGACACGCCCGGCATCCTCGAAGCAGGTGCTGCTGGCCTGGAGAGGGAGCGACTCGCCCGCGACCAGGCAAGCAAGGCGGACCTGCTCCTACTTGTGGTGGACGGCGACCTGCGCGCCGCCGAGCTTGAGGTTTTTGAGGCCCTGGCTGGTCTGGGAAAGCGGCTGATGCTGGTGCTCAACAAGTGCGATCTGCGCGGCGAGCAGGAGGAGGGGCGCTTGCTGCAGCTACTGCGCCAACGCAGCCGCGACCACATTGCGGCCGAAGACGTGATCCCTGCAAGCGCGGCACCCCAGAGCGTGCCTATGCCAGGGGGGCGTCCTTTACAGCCAGCTGCCGAGGTCGATGCCCTACTACGCCGCATTGCGGCCGTGCTCCACGCCGATGGGGAAGAACTAATTGCCGACAACCTGCTGTTGCAGTGCCGGCGGCTCAGTGAGGCGAGCCGCTCCCTGCTGACCAGTCAGCGCCGCAGCGACTGCGAGGTAATCGTTGATCGCTACATGTGGATAGGAGCCGGGGTGCTTGCCGTCACACCCCTACCTGGTCTGGACCTGCTCGGTGCCGCAGCTGTAAACGCCCAGATGGTGGTGGAGATCGCCCGTATTTATGGCATCAGCATGAGTCGCCAGAGTGCCCAGGATCTGGCCCTTTCCGTTGGACGCACCATGGCTGGCCTCGGGCTGGTGAAGGGGGGCGTCAGCTTGCTTAGTGCGGCCCTAAGCCTGAACGTACCTGCTCTGGTTATGAGCCGTGCCATTCAGGCGGTCAGCGCTGCCTGGCTCACCCGGGTTGCGGGGCTGAGCTTCATCACCTACTTCGAGCGAGACCAAGACTGGGGCGACGGCGGTGTGCAGGAGGTTGTGCAGCAGCAGTACGACCTCAGCCGACGCGACGGGGCCATGAGTCGCTTCCTTAAAGCCGCCTTCAGCCGGGTGGTGCAGCCGCTGCAGGCAAAGCAGCGGAGTTTGCCGCCAAGGCCTGGGTCCGACTGATCGGCAGCTCGCCCATGGCCTCCGGTGGTGGTGGCTGCAGTGGCCCCCGGCTATCAAGCACCACGATCATGGCCAAATAAAGAATGCCGATTAATACCGAAATAGCGCCAGTCACGATCGCGACCCAGCGGCCGCGGCCTGAGGTCGTCACAGCAGGGGGGTCACTAGGGGGTTCACTCACAGGGGGAAGGGGTATCAGGATTGATCGTCGAGGCTGGCATGCACAACCCTGGCGAGGTTTTCGAGGTGGGCAGGCTTGGTGTGGGGGTTACCAAGCACGGCCTTGAGATGGTGGCGCCCGGCGTAGTGAGGGCGCGAAAGCATCAGCTGCTCCTGGAGCAGTCGCTGGCGAGTGCGATCGCTCCAGGCCTGGCTGCCGGCGGCATCAAGTTGCTGGGGGGTGAAGGCCAGCAGATGGAAGGAGCCACCGACCAGCTGCAGCCTCTCGTTGGGTGTCAGTAGGGCCTGAAGCTGGCGGCGACGCTGAATAGCCCCATCGAGCACCGCTTCGATGCCCACTAGGCCAAGCTGCCGCAATCCGAGCCAAAGCTTGAGAATTTCGGCAGGCCGGGTGCCCTGCAGGCCACTTTCACCGCCGTGGCTGCCGCCCCAGCTCGGCTCCATGTAGGGCAGTCCGGTGTGAAACGCCTCCGCCAGTGCCTGGGGGCGGGCCAGCAACAGCAGGGAGGACGTTTTGGTGATTCCCAGCAGTTTCTGGGGATTGACCGTGATCGAATCGGCTCCCTCTAGGCCAGCAACCCGATGGCGGTGGGCAGGCACCAGGCCAAACACGGCCCCGATAGCGCCATCCACATGCAGCCACAGGCCCCGCCGCTGGCAAATCCCAGCTATCGCACTGAGGGGGTCGACTGCCCCCCGAACGGTGGTGCCAGCGGTTGCAACTACCGCGATCACTGGCAGCCCAGCCCGCTCGAGTTGATCAAGCTCCACATCCAGAGCGGTTGGATCTAGTCGGCCCTGGCTATCTACTGGCACCGGCCGCAGGGCCTCAGGCGGTAAGCCCATCACCGCCAGTGCTTTAGCGAGGGAGACATGGGCATCAATGCTTGCCACCACCACCGCCCGGCCGTCTATGGCTAGACGCCGCTGGCGTCTAGCCGCCACCAGAGCCATCAAGTTGGAAAGGGTGCCGCCGCTGGCGGCCACACCGCCACTACCCGCAGGCAGGCCTAGCTGCTCAGCCAGCCAGGCCGTGAGGCTGCGCTCAAGGCGGCTCAAGCTGGGGGACAACTCCTCAGCCAACATGTTGTTGTTAAGGCCGGCGCAGATCAAATCTGCAGCCACCGAGGCCGGCAGAGGCGGTGGGTCGAGATGGGCAAGGGCACCGGGGTGGTTGGGATTGAAGGCCCCATCCATCACCAGCTGCAGATCGGCGAGCAGCATCTCCGGAGCCAAACCGTGATCTTCCGGCTCCACCGGTGGCAAAACGCTCAAGCCTGGCAGTGGCGAGCGTTCGGCAGCGCTACCAAGCCACACACAGAGCTGCCGTGAAGCCTGCTCTAAAAAGTCCTGCAGCCTGGGGTCTAGCTGCTCCGGACTGGCGAAGGGCAGGGGCTGGCTGGCCCGCGGGGCAGGGGGGGCGCTAGCCAACGAAAACCGATCGGATCAAGCCATTCTCACCTGTGGAGGTGGGCTACAAGTGGGTTTGTGCTGCGGGCAGCAAGCAGTGGATCGTTCCCAACTAATGGGCCCACCAGGGCCCCAGCTGCAACGCCAGTGGATGCAACTGCTGCTGCGCCACGCAGAACGGGCCGGAAACCAGGGCGAAATTCCCGTCGCCGCTGTGGTGCTCGATGAAGGCGGACGCTGTATCGGCTGGGGTAGCAATCGGCGCGAACAGCACAGCGATCCCCTTGGCCACGCCGAACTGGTGGCCCTTGGTCAGGCGGCCCGCTTGCGCGGCGACTGGCGATTTAATGGCTGCACTTTGCTGGTGAGCCTGGAACCTTGCCCCATGTGTGCCGGTGCCTTGGTGCAAGCTCGCATGGGAACGGTAATTTTCGGCGCTACGGATCCGAAAAGGGGCGCCCTCGGCAGTTGCCTTGACTTAGCCAGTAACGCCAGTGCCCATCACCACATGACGGTGATCGGAGGGGTTTTGGGCGAACAGGCCAGCGGTCTGCTGGCGAGCTGGTTTAAGCGGCGACGGCAGCAGGGGCAACTGCAGGCATGAAGGCCGGCAGCTCGGTTTCAAACAGGTTGAGCAGGAGGTCGACGTTTTCAGGCTGGCTGTTGTAACCCATCAGGCCGATCCGCCAAACCTTGCCCGCCAGGGCGCCCAAGCCTCCACCCACCTCAATTCCATGCTTAGTGAGCAGGTGCTGGGAGAAGGCTTTACCATCAACTCCTGCGGGGATGCGCACCGTGGTGAGGGTGGGAAGGCGCAGTGCTGCCGGGGCATGCAGCTCGAGCCCGAGGGCTTCGAGACCAGCCCATAGGAGCTCGGAATTGCTGCGGTGGCGGGCCCAGGCTGTCTCCAGTCCCTCCTCGGCAAGCAGGCGCAGGGCTTCGCGCATGCCGAAATTCATATTGACTGGCGCCGTATGGTGGTACACCCGATCGCTGCCCCAGTACTGATTCAGCAGGGTGACGTCCAAGTACCAGTTGGGGACCTTGCCGGCCCGGGCCATCATTTTTGCTTCGGCTCGCGGGCCCATGGTGAAGGGACCAAGTCCTGGAGGACAGCTGAGGCCCTTCTGGCTGCAGCTGTAGGCCAGATCTACCTTCCATTCATCGAGGTAGAGGGGCACCGCACCAAGGGAAGTGACGGTATCAAGCAAGAGCAGGCAGTCGTGCTGACGGCAGAGATCGCCGATGCCCTCCATGGGCTGGCAGATCCCGGTCGATGTTTCGGCATGGACAATGGCCAGAATTTTGGGCCGATGGGTGGCTACGGCGTTCTCGAGTTCAGCAAGGCTGAATGCTTCCCCCCAGGGCTTCTCGATCGTCACAACATTGGCCCGGTAGCGACCGGCCATGTCGGCCAGACGTAGGCCGAAATAGCCCTTGACGGCCACCAAAACGGTGTCTCCAGGCTCAATCGTGTTGGCCAGGCTGGCTTCCATGGCCGCACTGCCGGTGCCGCTCATTGGAATGGTGAGGCGGTTGTCGGTCTGCCAGGCGTAGCGGAGCAGCTCCTGCACCTCACCCATCAGCTCGACGTAGAGAGGGTCGAGGTGACCAATCGGCATTCGGGCCAGGGCCTGAAGCACGGTGGGATGGGCATTGGAGGGGCCAGGACCGAGCAGCAGACGATCTGGCGTAGCTATTGGGGCCAGCGTGCGGCGATGGGCTGAATTAACTGGTGGCAGCACGGGCAGGGGAACCAAGACCAGGATGGAGCGGGTAAATCGAGCCTAAGCAACAATTCCGGGGCCTAGCGGGCCCGCAGATTGGTGGCACCAAGACCACGGCAGAGATGGTCAAAGGGGGCCCGAACCACTGCCGCGGATGCCACACCGGCGTCGAGCAGCATCTCGCAGACCACATCAGCCATCAAGGCAATGCTGCGGACGGTGGGGCCGGTCGGCACGCCAAGACTCTTGTATGTGTCGTCAAGACCATTCAGCACCCTCTCGTTGAGGATCGATGCGTCGTCGGCGATCAGGGCATAGCTGACGTAACGCAGGAAGTAATCCATGTCCCGCAGGCAAGCCGAAAGGCGCCTTGTGGTGTAGGCGTTGCCACCGGGCAGGATCAGCTCGGGATCAGCAAGCCAGAGACGCTGCGCCGCCTCGCGCACGATGGTCGCCGCCTCTCGGTTGATCAGCTCCACCGCAGCCAGGCGCACGCTGGATTCGGAGTAATAAGCGCTGATGCGGTCGATCGCATTGCGGTCTAAGTAGCGGCCGAGCTGGTCATAACGGCCAATCAGACCAGTGATGGCATCGCGCATGGCGGAATTAAATCGACGCACCTGCATCGGAAACTAGCACTCACATTCCGCCAAATCCCAGGCCAGGGGTGGGTTCTGGGGAAGTTGACAGAAACGGTTACGCAATCCTCGCCTTCAGTTTGGTTACAACCGATACCAATTAGCTTCTGGCCGATCCGTACGGTCCGGCGACGCCGCAACCGGTCGGCACCCATCCTTCTTGTTCGTAATGGCCCAAACAGCCCAAGACGTCCTCCGTCAGATCCATGAGGAGGGAATCGAGCTGATCGACCTCAAGTTTGTCGACTTGCATGGCAAGTGGCAGCACCTGACGGTCTGCCGCGACCTGATCGACGAGGCCTCCTTTAGCGATGGCGTTGCCTTTGACGGCTCCTCGATTCGGGGCTGGAAGGCGATCAACGAATCGGACATGGCGATGGTGCCGGACCCCAACACCGCCTGGATCGATCCCTTTTACAGCCACAAAACCCTGAGCCTGATCTGCTCGATCCAGGAGCCCCGCAGTGGCAAGCCCTATGGCCGTTGCCCCCGGGCGTTGGCCCAGAAAGCCCTCAACTATCTCGGTTCCACCGGCATCGCCGATACCGCCTACTTCGGGCCGGAACCTGAATTCTTTGTCTTCGACGACGTCCGCTACAGCTCAGGCAGCGGCAGCAGCTTCTACAGCGTCGATTCAGTTGAAGCTCCTTGGAATAGCGCCCGCCTCGAGGAGGGTGGCAACCTTGCCTACAAGATTCAGTTGAAGGAGGGCTACTTCCCGGTCGCCCCCAACGACACCCTTCAAGACATGCGCACGGAGATGTTGCTCACCATGGGCAGCCTGGGCGTGCCGATCGAGAAGCAGCACCACGAGGTGGCAACAGCCCAGCATGAGCTGGGTATCAAGTTTGCCGAGCTGATCAGCGCAGCCGACAATGTGATGATCTACAAATACGTAGTGCGCAACGTTGCCCGTAAGTACGGCAAGACGGCCACCTTCATGCCTAAACCCGTGTTCGCCGATAACGGCAGCGGCATGCACGTACACCAGAGCCTCTGGAGAGGCGGCAATCCCCTGTTTTTCGGCGAAGGCACCTACGCCAACCTTTCCCAGACTGCCCGTTGGTACATCGGAGGGCTGCTGAAGCACGCTCCCAGTTTCCTTGCATTCACTAATCCCACCACCAACAGCTACAAGCGATTGGTGCCAGGCTTCGAGGCTCCGGTGAACCTGGTTTATTCCCAGGGCAATCGTTCCGCCGCGGTTCGTATTCCGCTTACGGGGCCGAGCCCCAAGGCCAAGCGCCTGGAATTCCGCTCCGGCGATGCCCTGTCCAACCCCTACCTCGGCTTCGCGGCAATGTTGATGGCAGGCATCGATGGCATCAAGAACCAAATCGACCCGGGCGATGGCACCGATGTTGATCTGTTCGAGCTCTCGCCAGAGGAATTGGCTCGCATCTCCACTGTGCCGGCCTCACTGAATGGTGCCCTTGAGGCCCTCGATGCAGACAAGGATTACCTGCTAGCTGGTGGCGTCTTCACAGAAGACTTCATTAACAACTGGATAACCCTTAAATACGAGGAAGTGCAGCAGCTACGCCAGCGGCCCCACCCCCACGAGTTCGTGATGTACTACGACGCTTGATTAGGTACCAAGCAACTACGCCTGCTGGCTAAGACGCCGGTGGGCAATAGCGCAGGTGGGCGATAGCGCTTGCCTGCATTTGCTTTTCGCGGGCCTGGCGCCTAGCCCAGGCCTGGAGCTGATGCAGGGCATCCCCGGCGGGGTTGGGATCGTGGTGCTGGGTTATCTGGGCCAGTTCGGCTCCATGGAGGCGATTGTCACGGGCGTGCAACAGGCTCCAGGTTTGAAATTCAGGATCGGCATGCTGGCTCTGCAGGCGGGCAATGGTCATGGCGCGCTCCCCTCTCTCTGGATCCAGTCTGCAGCTGTTTTGGTAGCGGTTGCTACGAAACAGCCATAGCTTCACAGCTCTTCAGCAATCGCGGTGTCAGTTCAAATTCGCTGAAATGGACTCAAGCCATCGCCTAGCCATGCCCGATCAGCTCACAAAGTTGGCCTACCAAACCATGCAGCAGGGCAGGGCGCTGCTTGGGGTCACCCATAAGGAGGTGAGCACCAGGCTTATGGGGTTGCTTGCTCCAGATGGCACACCCAAAACCGTGCCAATGCCGCCTGAGTTGCTGGGCAGCCTCAGGCAGGCCATGGATTCATTGCAAGAGCGCGACTGGCAGGAAGCAGAACAGGGCCTTTACCCCCCATCCCTGCTGTTCGATGCCCCCTGGCTTGATTGGGCGAGTCGCTATCCAATGGTGTGGCTAGATATGCCCAGCACATGGAATCGCCGCCGGGAGCGCAATGTGCGCGATTTGCCTAGCAGTGTTGATCAAGATAATTACCCCGACTATTACCTTCAAAATTTTCATCACCAGACTGACGGCTACCTAAGCGACCACTCCGCGGCGCTCTACGACCTGCAGGTAGAAATTCTATTTAATGGCACTGCCGACCCAATGCGGCGGCGGGTGCTGGCTCCCTTGCTGCGGGGTATCAAAGCCTTCGCCGATCGGCCAGCCGGCCAGGTGCGCGTGCTCGACCTTGCCACCGGCACCGGTCGCACCCTGCGTCAGATCAGGGCGGCTTTACCCAAAGCCCAGCTGGTGGGATTGGATCTTTCCAGTGCCTACCTGCGCCAGGCCAATAAATGGCTTAGTCAGCTGCCCGGTGAACTTCCCCAGCTAACCCAAGGCAACGCAGAGGCACTGCCCTTTGCCGACGCAAGCTTTCAAGCCGTCACCTGCGTTTTTCTGTTCCACGAGTTGCCGGGGGAGGCACGTCAGAACGTGATTAATCAGGCCTACCGGGTGTTGGAGCCTGGAGGGGTTGTGGTCATTGCCGACTCCGTACAACTGGCTGATTCACCCCAATTCAGTGCCGTAATGGAAAACTTTCGGCGGGTTTTCCATGAGCCCTACTACCGCGATTACATCTCAGATGACATCGGAGCTCGTCTTGCCCAGCCTGGTTTTGAGGGCATCACAGCCCAAAGCCATTTCATGACTCGGGTCTGGACGGCCCGAAAACCTCGCTAGCGCTTCAGAATCCAGGCCAGGAGCAAACCGGCGGTTGCCCATCGCAGCCCGCGCCAAAACAGCACCGCCTGGCGATAGGGGGGAGCTAGCTGCGCGGGCAGAGGATCAAGCAATCTCTGGGTTAGCTCAAGGCGCTGGCGTTGCCGCCGTTGATTCACCCCGGAGCTCTTAGCTGTCAAAGACGCCTGGGTGAGCAACCCATCCAGCAGGTGGAGTAGGCGAATTGGTTGGCGCACCGAGTGGTGGCCCAATGGTCGCGTCGGCATGGCCAGCTCCCAACGAGGCGTTACAGGCTTCAGGATGGAACCTCGAGCCTGTAGCCGTCCAGTGCAAACCCCGTTGTCCAAGCAAAAACGAAGCTGGCCAGAAGGCTCCTTAGAGCTGGCTGTCGCATTGCAGCGACATCTGGCCATAGGCGACCGGGAATGGCACGCCTTAAAGTCCCAACGTCCCCGGCGCGGCGCTGAGCAGCTTGCTGCAGCTCTGGTGCTGCTGCTTAGGGGCGATGATCCCGGGGCACCTCAAAGCTCAGACGCCCGCCGCCAGGCTATCGAGTTGGTTGAGCATGGGCTCGGCTGGCTCAAGGCTGAGTTGAGCGATCCTGGTTGCCCCAGCCACCGACCGGCACCAGCAACGAAGCTCGCTGCCGACTGACTGCCAGTTGCAACCGGTTGCCACGGTTACTCCAGCGCACGTCGTCGAAGCAGTGATGAATCAAAAACAGCCCGCGACCACCCGCAGCATCTAGCTGCTCAGGCAGGCTTGTGCTGCGAGCCGCTGGTGGAACCCCGGCTCCCTCGTCCTGCACCTGCCACACCAGCCAGTTGGGGGTTTCAATGCGGCGCACTCTCAAGCTTTTGGCTGGGTCGCAACCGTTGCCATGGCGGACCGCATTGACCAGTGCTTCTTGCAAGCCAAGCTGCACTTGACCCTGAAGCTGCAGGCAGCGAATGGGCTCAATCAACAGTTCCAACAGCGGTGCTAGCTGCAGCGTTGAAGGCGTGATGAAGTCCGACCAGCGCAGGGCCATCGGGCTGAGGTACGCAGGTGCCGTTTTGACCATACGCCGCTGCCTGCACCCTGGCTCAGGACTTGATCCGCTGTTGCAGAGCTGGGTGGTTGAGCAAGGCATCCATCAGCCGCACACCGCGCAGTTGATTGACAAGGGGCATGTGGCCCTCAGGGGCCTCAATGGACCACTGGAAGGAGCCCGGGTAGCGAGTCCAGCGGCCTGCGTCCTTCCAGGCCAACTTGGGCCAGAGCAGCTCCCAACGGCCGTTGCAACTGCGTAGCAACTTGCCCTGCACCGAGAAGCCAAAACGGCCGCGTGAAAAACAAACCCAGAGCCGATCGAGGCTGTCTAGGTCGGCGGAGGCTATCGGCGGCACCTCGCTGTAATACACGTAACCGCGACGTACGGCTTCTGGGCCGGCCAGCTCTCGCAGCAAGCTGCTGGTGATTCGATCGGCTTCCTCAAACTGCTGAGCCATCAGGGTCCGTTGCAGCGGGGCGTAGTCCAGGCCACAGGCCGACACCGTGGCTAGCCAGCCGTCGGGGTAACGGGCCAGAAACTCTTCGCGCAGCCCATCCTGTTCATCGAGCAGGAGCTGAATTAAATAACCAGCTGCCCAGTCATCTCCGGTGGCATCAACGCCGGCCAGATGGTCTGGGATTAGGGGCCGCAAGGCATGGCTCTGCTGCTGCAGGGTGGCCAGCAGGGCACGCCTTTGACGAGTATTGCCGGCTTGAAAGCGCTCAAGCAGGGCCCTAGGGCTGGTGCCGGTAGTGGCGGTGACCGGAGGTCCGGAAAGCATGGAAATGGAAGCCGAGCCTGAAGCAGTGCCAGCGTGGCCCACTATGTCAGCTGAGATCCTCAACAGTGATGTCGGGCCCTTGCCCTCCCCAAGGTGTGAACGCATTCCTGGCGGCCAAGGGGCCGATCGTGGACGTGCGCAGCCCTGGGGAGTTTGAACAGGGTCACGTGCCCGGAGCGGTCAACCTGCCTCTGTTTAGCAACGAGGAGCGCGCCCAAGTTGGCACTGTCTACAAGCAGCAGGGACGGCAGCTTGCCGTGCAACTGGGCCTTGAACTGGTTGGCCTGAAGTTGCCATCCCTTGCCGAGGCCCTATTGGAGCTTGCTGAAGCAGACAAGACCCTGCGCCTGCACTGCTGGCGAGGTGGCATGCGCTCAGGCAGCATGGCTTGGCTGGCCAGCACCCTCGAGCTGCCCGTTTTGCTGTTGGAAGGCGGCTACAAGGCCTACCGACGCTGGGTGTTGGAATGTTTTGAGTCCGCCTGGCCCCTACTCGTGCTCGGCGGTCGCACCGGCACGGGCAAAACCGACCTGTTGCATGCCCTTCGCCGAAGAGGGCAGGCGGTCGTTGATCTCGAGGGATTAGCCAATCACCGAGGCAGCAGTTTCGGCGGCTTGGGCCAACCCCCGCAACCGAGCACGGAGCACTACGAGAACCTACTGGCTGCAAGCCTTACGGCCAGCGCCGGCCAGGCACCGATATGGCTTGAGGCTGAAAGCGCCCAGGTCGGTCGCTGCCGTATACCCGCGGGCTTGTGGCGCCAAATGGGTGAGGCGCCGGCTGTTGAGATCCAACGTCCTATGGCGGAGCGGGTTGAGCAACTGGTTGCGGTATACGGCAATCAAGGGGAGGAGTACTTGCGCCTCGCCACCGAACGCATCGCCCGGCGGCTTGGCCCCCAGCGCACGGCAACAGCTCTGGAGGCGATCGCCGCTCATGACTGGGCTACTGCCTGCCTGCAAATGCTCGACTACTACGATCGCTGCTACGACAACGAGCTCAGCAGGCGAGCTAAAGCCCTGTTGGCCGGCTTCGATTTGGGCGGACTAGACCCCGATGCAGCTGCAGCTGAATTGCTGCAACCAGCTCCCTGGTGGGAGCAGGTCTGTGGGGAGTCAGTTAAGGCGGGCTCCTAGGATTGATTTTTGTTCCCGCTTGCCATGGGCGCCGCCATTCAGTTCTTCCGTGGGGTGGATGAGCCGGTCGTGCCCGACATCCGCCTCACCCGCTCGCGGGACGGCCGTACCGGCCAGGCCCTTTTCGTGTTCGACGAGCCCGATGCCCTTGCCCCCGAAAGCATGGGCGACATTACCGGCATGTTTCTGGTGGATGAGGAAGGCGAGCTGGTGACCCGTGAAGTGAAGGCCCGCTTCGTCAACGGCAAGGCCAGCGCCTTGGAGTGCACCTTCACCTGGAAGAGCACGGAGGATTTTGATCGCTTCATGCGCTTCGCCCAGCGCTACGCCGACAGCCACGACCTGGGCTTCTCGGGTAATAAAGATGATGATCAACCCGAGCAGGACGAGGCCTGAGACCTTGAAATTCGGCCAGTGGTTAGGCCTGTTCGCATTGGTGGCATCTCTGGTGCTGCTTTGGAGCTTGCGTCAGAGCCTGATTTACCTGTTTGCCGCCGTGGTGTTGGCTATGGCCCTTTGCACCCTGGTGGGATCTATCCGGTCCCGGCTCGGATGCTCCAGGCCGCTGGCTTTCCTGCTCAGCCTGGGCACGGTACTTCTGGTGTTGGCCGTGGCTGCCACGGTGGTGATCCCCCCTTTCGTTGACCAATTCAGCCAGTTGCTCGGCAAGTTGCCGGCAGCAGCCGAAACCCTGCTGGATCTCTTGAGAGATGGTCTATCGCAGGTATCTCAAATGATTTATGGCAGCGGGGATGGTGACCTTTCCTGGCTGCGAGATGGGCTTGTTGGTAGCGACGCTGGTGGTGTGCCAGGCCTCTCCCCCCGCCTGAGCAGCAGCTTGGGCAGCGGCGCCCTGCGCCTGCTTGGGCTTGCAGGTGGAGTTGGCACCGGCCTGCTGCAGATCCTGTTTGTAGTTGCCGTTGCTGTGATGGTGGCTGTGCAGCCAACTGCCTACCTAGATGTGGGTGTGCTGCTAGTGCCATCGTTTTACCGGCGCCGCTTCCGTCAGGTTTTGGTGCAATGCGGTGATGCCCTAAGTGCCTGGATGGTGGGGGTGTTAATCAGCTCACTTTGCGTCGGCATCTTGGCGTCTATCGGTCTGAGTTTGCTCGGGGTGAAGTTGGTGGCAGCAAACGCCCTGCTTGCAGGCCTGCTCAACATCATTCCCAACATTGGACCAACCCTAAGCACGGTTTTTCCGATGTCCGTGGCCCTACTAGATGCTCCCTGGAAAGCAGCAGCGGTGCTAGCGCTTTATGTCGCTGTTCAAAACCTGGAGAGCTATCTAATTACACCTTCGGTGATGCATCACCAGCTCAAGCTGCTGCCTGGCTTCACCCTCACGGCCCAGCTGTTGTTCACGGTTGTGTTTGGACCGCTGGGGCTGTTGCTGGCCTTGCCGTTAGCCGTTTGCCTGCAGGTGATTGTGCGCGAACTGCTGATTCACGACATCCTGGACCCATGGAAACGCCTGCGCCTGACAGGCTGACGCAATGAACGGCCGCACAGTGCTTGGAGCACTAGCCCTGGTTGTTATCGGGCTGCTCACCTGGGAATTGCGGTGGGTGCTGCTTGTGCTGTTCGGTGCCGTGGTGCTGGCTGTCGCCCTTGACGTACCGATCACCCTGCTGCGACGCCTCCTGCCTCTGAACCGCCCAGCCGCCTTAATTGTGGTGGTGGTTTCACTGGTGTTGCTAGGCGGGGTGCTGGGCCAGCTGTTGCTGCCTGAGCTGCTGGAGCAGATCAAACAATTGACCACCCTTTTGCCTGTCTTGGCTTTGCGACTGAGCAGCCTGGCCCGCCAGGTGGATTGGCTGCCTGATCTGGAGCAGCAGTTGATGGCGCTTGGTACATGGGAGCGCCTCCAGCCCCTAGGCGGCCAGCTGCTTGGTCTAGCCGGCGGCGCCGCAAACACCACTATCCAGATGCTGTTGATGGCCTTACTGGCGATTCTGCTGGCCCTGGATCCACGCAGTCATCAAAAGGTGATTGTTTCCCTAACTCCCAGCTTCTGGCGCCCCCAGATGAAACATCTGCTGGGTGAATCCCGCCAGGCTCTTGGTGGCTGGCTAGCTGGCATGACCCTTTCTGCCGTGAGCGTGTTTCTGCTCACCTGGGCCGGGCTAGCCCTGTTGGGCGTCCCGCTGGCCCTATTGAGCTCCCTGGTTTGCGGCCTGCTTACCTTCGTGCCCACGATTGGCCCCACCGCAGCAACCTTGTTGCCACTGGCGGTGGGGCTGCTGGTCTCACCAGCAAAAATGCTGCAGGTGCTAGTGCTGCGGCTCATTTTGCAAAATGCCGAAGCCTTTTTGCTTACGCCCGTGCTGCTACGGCGAACTGTGAATTTACTGCCCACCGTCGCACTCACTGCCCAGTTATGCCTGGGAGCTCTGCTTGGGCTGCCAGGAGTGCTACTTGCCTTGCCCTTAGTTGTTGTGCTGCAAGTTCTCTTTGAAGAAGTATTGGTAAAGGAAGTGATGGATCACTGGAATTGATCACCAAGAGTGATCAATTGGAATGGTCACTAGAATTATTACTATGGCCTTTGGCGGTAGTGACGCAATAGCGATGGCAATAACAACAGCACTGCGGTAGCCAGGAGATGATTGCGAACCGCTGCCGCCAAGGAAGACAAGGTGAAGTGGTCTGCCAGTAGCTGCAGTTCGACTCGCAGATCTAGAAGAGCAAGCAGAGCGAGCAAGATGGGCACAATGGAGCCCCTCAGGCTGCGGCGGCCCAGCCTTTCAACATGAGCAGGGGTCTGATTAGCGACGGGACAATACCGGTAACAAAGTGGGGGCCACGCCAATGCTGGACCAGCTGCCCACGGCAATACCGATGGCCAACGCCACGGAGAACCAGAACAAGCTGCTGCCCCCGAAGAAAATCAGACCCAGCAGGGGCAACAGGGTGGTCAAAGAGGTGTAGAGGGAGCGGGTCAAGGTTGCATCCACCGCCACATCCACCTGCTGCTGAAGCGGTAAGTGGGCCAGGCTGGTCTTCTGCTCGCGAATTCTGTCGAATACCACCACGGTGTCGGTGACCGAATAACCAGCCACAGTGATCAAGGAAACAGCAAACAGAGAATCGACCTCAATGCCCGCCACTAGGCCCAACCAGGCAAACACCCCGCAAGTGATCAACACGTCATGGGCCAGGCAAAGCAATGCAAGGAAGGCGAATAGCAAGTCGTAGCGGACGGCGATGTAGAGGGAGATAGCCGCAAAACTCACCAGCAGAGAAATCAGACTGCCCTGCAGAAGCTGAGCCCCGAGCGTTGGACCAATGGTATTTACCGATGTGCCTGCCGGGTCCAGTGGACCAATGGCGACTGAAATAGCTGCAA
>NZ_JAGQDB010000020.1:0-30596 GCF_024346495.1 Cyanobium sp. A1C-AMD
GATATAGCTTTGATGGTAATATCTACCCAGCGTTCATCGCTTATTTGTTCAACAATAACCCAGTACTGATGGCAGTTTTTCCTCCTGTATGTACCTGCATTGTTGGCCTTGGAAGTATTCCCTCCCAGCATGACAGTTGTTTTTCAATAGACATATCATCGTGCTCAATAAAAAGAGCCCGGCAAGCGGTAATACTTTCGTCGGAATCGCCGCCATCATTCACAACAACATAGATTCTGCCCTTCAATCTTATCCACCTTTCGAGGGTTACTGGTTCAAGTTGACCTACCTGCGCGCTTCGGAAATCTGATTTCTTGTTTGCTATAGTTCGGATTCGCGTTGTAGCTGGGTTTTTTCCAAGAATCTCAAGAAAGCGCAGCGTATCCTGCGGCATTACAAATGGGTTTGACATGTTAGACTACCTTTAATAAGTGTTTACCAGGCGCCAATGGCGTCTTTTTTTAGCCGATTAATGTTGCAATTTGCTGTTCTTCTTCTTGGCTCTGAAGAAGTTTTCGAATCGCGGCGCTTCGGCTTGTATTTGCCAAATAGGCCAACTTGCGGATTCGGTCGTACAGATCTTTGTCTGTACGGATCACAAATGTTTAATCATTCATAGCATTAATGCGGCGGCGTATTCGGAGAATCACCGAATACAAATGTAATCATAGCCGCCCCTAATCTTTGGTTCTTTTATTTTTAAGGCAAGGCCTTGGAAGCAGTTGCTCATCGGTTGCAGCTTGTGTGCCCCCTAAATCTGCCGCCCCAAAACATCATTCGTCAATCGACATTTTCCCTGTCGGCATTAAGTTGTCGACACTAAAAAGATGTCGACAACCCCTGAAAATGTCGTTTGACTTGATTCATTCGACATCACATGATGCGGACCAGTTCCTGATTGATCCAGTGGAAGCCGATTTACCTGCCCTTACACAGAAGGTGCAGCAACTCTCAGCAGAGGTGGCACTACTCAAAGCTCAGAAAGGCAGTGTTGCAGGCGTATCCAACCCATGGCTACCGCTCAAGTAAGCTGCAGGACGCCTGAACTTTCCATCTCCTCGCTCACTGAAGAGACGAATTGAGAACGGCCACTTCCCACCGGACTGCTACCGCGTCGATCCCACATCATCAGGGCCTGTGACGCGTTACATCGTCCATGTCGAGCGATACATCAAGCAACTGGGTTGAGCAGTTCTGCCTGCAGTTCCTCCATCCCAGAAGCATCAAACCACCTCTGGTATGTGGAGTTGTGCACCTGCAGGGAATGCCCCATTGACTTGGCTGCCATGGAAGCACCGATCTTTGGGGTGTAGATCGCACGGACGGCCCAGGCATGTCGCAGGTCATACGGCTGAAACGTGACTTCTGCTCGGCGGAAGACTCTGCTCATTACCGCACCAACAACCTTGTGACTACGGTCCCGATCAATGGCCGGCAATCTTTTTGTCGTCAGTTCCCAACGCTGAATCCACTCACCAGGCAGCGCCATACTTTTACGGGGTCCGGTCTTGCCATTGCTGATCTCCAGCAGCTTGCTGCTCAGAACATCGGCGTAGAGCAGAGCTTCATGGGGCCTGGCTCCGTACACCGCACAGATTCCGACAGGCCATTGCCACTCGCTCGGTAACAAATCGATAAAAGCCACCAGTTCTGCATCAGACGGCAGATTCCTCGGTGCGGTATCTATCGTCGGACTGTATCCCTTACCCAGGCTTCGGATCTCCTGTTGAAAGTCGGTTGAAAGCCCCAGCACCTTGGCGACAGTTGCGGCAGCTCGACTGCAACGCTGACGGGTCTTGGATCCCAATTCGGTGGCAGACACCAAGTGAACAAGGTCCTCTGGTTGGAGATCCGCAATCAGCAGCAGAGGACGTAAGGGTCTGTCGTAATCCACATCCCAGGTGGTGGGTGCGCTGACACTGCGTTTGCGCTGCTTAGTCCACCACAGCTCCGTCTGGCGGACAGCATCCACTCCGCTGATAACGGCCTTGCTACCTACAGGGATTCGCCTGCCTCCCCGTGATGGGCGCTCCCAGGGACTCCAGTCGAAGGGTTGCTGCGTACGAATTACCTTCTCAATGTCGGCACCCAGCTTCTCGGCCTGGTTGACGGCCTCTGACGCCTGCTCTGGGTACTGAAGCCCAGTACTGATCCGACGCTGTTTCCACTGGGTTCCGGTGGGCTCTGACGACTTGGGAGGCAAGGTGGCTCGCAACCGAACCATGCCCTCGTGGAGATCCAGGGAGACCCGATAGCCCCGATCACGCAGCGCTCGGTTCTGCCGGCCTAGCCAGGCGTCCTGCTCACGTTTGTCCTTACCAGCACTTGCCCCAGCCACCAGTAGTCAATTGCCTAATCCGTTGCCTAATCTTGGCAGTTTTTAGGCAATTCGGGGGTTGTTGCCTACCAGGTCATCCAACTGAGCCTTGGAGCCTCAATCGCCCAAATCAACTGCAGCCCAGTGTTTTTGAGCGATGGGGGCAGGGGGACTTGAACCCCCACAACGTTGCCGTCTGCGGATTTTAAGTCCGCTGCGTCTACCAATTCCGCCATGCCCCCTGCCTGGCCATCCTAAATTGGTGGCAACACGAAGGTTTGCCGTGCAGCTGCCCGGGTTTCTTCAATCCGTTTCGCCTGATCTGCTGCTGGTGCTGGTGGCCTATGCCCTGATCGCAGGCGCCTATCTAGTGGCCGTGCCCCTGCTGCTTTACGCCTGGATGATCAAGCGTTGGACCGTGATGGGCAAGCTCGAGCGCTTTGGGGTCTACGGGCTGGTGTTCCTGTTTTTCCCTGGGCTGATCTTGTTTGCTCCCTTTATCAACCTGCGCATGGCAGGTCAGGGCAACGTGCTCTCATGACCAACGGTCGGGCCCTGCTGCTGGCCCTAGGAGTATTTGGCTTGGGAGGCGGCGGTTATTGGATTTTTCAGGCCGGGGGCTTTGAGGGCTTTTCTGCTGGTATCGCCGCCTCTGCCCTGCTGATGGTGCTGGTACTCGCCTGGACGGGCAGCTACCTGTTTCGGGTGGTCACAGGCAAAATGACCTTCATCCAGCAGCGGCGCCAATACCGCGAGGCCTACGACGCCTTCACCACTGAGGCTCTGCAGCGCAAGTTTGACGCCCTCAGCCCCGAAGAACAGGAGCGGCTCCTGCGCGAAACGGGCCAGCTGCCAGAAGCTCCCCAGGGCGAGGCATAGGCTCACTGGCCGAAGCCCTTATCGCTGCTGTGTCTGCCCCACCCACCCAAATCCAGCAGCGTTTCATCTCCCTTCGCCAACAGGGACGTTGCGCCCTGATGCCGTTTTTGATGGCGGGCGATCCGGATCTGACCCACACCCGGGCCAGCCTGCTGTCCCTGCAGGCCAATGGCGCCGACCTGGTGGAGCTCGGCATTCCCTACAGCGATCCCTTGGCCGATGGACCGGTGATCCAGGCCGCCGCCAGCCGAGCCCTGAAGGCTCGCACCACTCCTGCCGGGGTGCTGGAGATGCTCAGCTCCCTCAAGGGTGAACTGACCATGCCCGTAGTGCTGTTCACCTACAGCAACCCCTTGCTCAACCGCGGCATGGAGGCCTTCTGTGCCGCCGCCGCCGCCGCCGGAGCCGCCGGCTTGGTGGTGCCAGACCTACCCCTTGAGGAGGCCGAGAAACTCTCAGTAATCGCAGCAGCTGCCGGCCTCGATCTAGTGCTGCTGGTGGCGCCCACCACGCCAGCCGAGCGCATGGGAAGAATCCATCAGGCCAGCCGCGGCTTCACATACCTGGTGAGCGTCACCGGCGTGACCGGGGTGCGCACAAACCTTGAGTCCCGGGTGGGCGATCTGGTGGGCCAACTCAAGACCCTGGGAGATACGCCAATCGCCGTGGGCTTTGGCATTTCCGGCCCCGAGCAAGCCCGTCAGGTGCGCGACTGGGGCGCCGATGGAGCAATTGTGGGCAGTGCCCTAGTGAAAGTGATGGCGGCCGCCCATGGCCAGCAGGGCGACGTTGCCGCCGCGGCCGGGCGCTTCTGCGCCGAGTTGCGGGCCGGGCTCGACGCTTAAGCCCCTCATGCTGTTTTCCCCCGCCTGCGAGCGCAACAAAGGGCCGATCCTGGCTGTGCTTAAAGAGTGGCTGCCCGCCCACGCCCAAGTACTGGAGATCGGCTCAGGCAGCGGCCAGCACGCAGCTTTCTTCTGCCAGCAGATCGCAGGCCTCAGCTGGCAGGCCAGTGAACGCCAAGAGAGCCTCACGGATCTGCAGGCCCAGCTGGAGGCCCTGAGCCCCACGCTGCCACCAGCCATCGCTCTCGATGTATCGATAGCCCAGCAATGGCCACGCCAGAGCTTCGATGCTGTTTTCAGCGCCAACACCTGCCACATCATGTCGGCGGCGGCCGTACCGCTTCTACTAGCCGGTGCCTCGCTGGTGTTGCGGCCTAGCGGGCTGCTGCTGCTCTACGGCCCCTTCCAGGAGGGCGGCATACACACTGCCGCCAGCAACGCCGCCTTCGACCAGCACCTGCGCAGCCTCGATCCAGCCATGGGGGTGCGTGATGCCATTGAGCTGGTGCAACAAGCCCAAAACCTCGGTCTCGACCTCCTAGCCGATCTGCCCCTGCCGGCCAACAACCGAATGCTGGTGCTGGAGCGTCGATGAACGAGGCAACCAACGAGGCAACCAAGCTATTCAGTGCGGTGGGCGCGGCCTGCGCCGCCAGCTGTAGCCAGTAGGCGGCGTAGGCCGCTGAACAGGCGATCGAGGGCCTCAGCCAGATCCGCAGCGTCGAGCAGGCCGTAGCTGAGCCGCAACACCGGCCCAGCGTCGCTTGAATCCAGTCCGAAGCTGCCGCCGCTCAGGGTCGCCACCCGGTGCTCGAGCACCAGCCGCCGCATCAGCATGTCCGCATCGAACGGCAACGGCACAGCAACTTGCAGCAGGGCGTAGAAGGCCCCATCGGGCTGGGCCAGCAAGCGCACCGGCAAGCCCTGGGCCTGCTGCTCTGCCACGGCAGCCAGCAGCTGCAGGCGCAGCTTCGCCAGGGCTGCGATCCTGGGCGCGCACCAGGCCGGCCCGGCAGCTAGGGCGGCCCGGGCGGCGTGCTGGGTGAGTCGGGGCGGACAAATCAGCACCGTGTCCTGCACCTTCAACAAGGGAGGCAGCAGCGCCTGCGGTACGGCCATGTAGCCCAACCGCCAGCCCGCTAGGCCATAGGCCTTAGACAGCGAATGCAGCGACACGGTGTGGGCGGCGCTGCCGGGCAGCGAACCGGCGCTCCAGTGGGGCACCTCGCCGTAAACGAACTGCTCGTAGGCCTCATCGCTGATGTGAAACAGGCCGTGCAACGCACAGAGCTGGTTGATCGCCGCCAACACCTGGGCCGGAATCACCACGCCGCTGGGGTTATTTGGCGACACGGTGACGATGGCCCGGGTGCGCGGCGTGATTGCCGCCGCCAGCCGCTCGGGATCGGGTATCAGGCCAGCCTGCACCGGTACGGGCACAGCACCGGCCAGCTGCACCGCCATCACGTGGTTGAAATAAAAGGGCACAGGCAAGATCACCTCGCTGGGTTCCCCGGGGGGACCCGCTGCGATCACTTGAGCTACCGCGTTGAAAGCCATGTTGCTGCCGGCTGTGACCAGCAGCTCAGCCCCTGTGAGATCGAGGTTGTTTTGGTTGGCGAGCTTGGCTGTGATCGCCGCCAACAGCTCTGAATCACCCCGGAGTGGGCCGTAACGGTGCAGGGCTGGCCCCCCGGCAGCCAGAGCATCGGCCACGGCAAGTGCTACCCCCGGTGGCGGATCCCAGCCCACCATTCCCTGGGCCAGCGACAGGGTGCCTGGGGTCTGGTGCACCAGGGCAGCCAGCTCAGGAATGATTGGGCTGAGCACCTTCGCCAACCTCTGGCTTGGGCCTGGTAGGGGGTAAGCGGTAGAGCTCACAGCCCTAAAACTCAAGGGTTGTATTTGGCAGTTGACTGCTTAACGCAGGCGGCCTTGGCCTGATCCAAGCTTTGACCTTTGCCGTAGCCGTCGGCAATGCAGCCACAGGTCTCGCTGATCATTCCAGCAGGGGGTGTTTTACCTGCCTTCTTGAAGTCATCCTGCATGGCGCTGGAGCACTTGCCGACGATGATTTGCTTCACCATGTTGGCTTGAGCAGGAGCCGCGAAAAAGACAGCAGCAGCAAGAAGGAGACAGGAGCGAAGCACGTGAATTTGGGATCTTGAGACACCCTTCTTAACACCCCTGATCGGCAGCCAGTAAGCCGGTAACCCCGTAATGTCAGGCCCCGATAACTCCCAACACCATGCGCTTCGTGCTCTGGGGCACCTACTGCGATAACGCCCTTGAAAAGCGCACCCCTTACCGGGACGAGCACCTGGCTGGACTGCAGGGCCTCAAGAACGCCGGCACCCTGATCACCCTGGGCCCCACCGAAGGCAGCACCCATGTGTTCGGGATCTACGAGGCGGGCAGCAAGGAGCAAGTTGAAGCCCTTGTCAAGGCAGATGTCTACTGGCGCAATGGCATCTGGACTGAGGTGCAGGTGTATCCCTGGATCCAGGCCTTCTGAAGCAACTTCATCCCTTGGGCCAATCCAGCTGGGCCTGCTGCCATACGTAGGCAGCCACCGCCTCTGCTCCCCCTTCCCCAAGCACGGCTGCATAGCCAGACATCTGACCCTGGCCCGCGGCGGCAATTACGGCGATCCGATCCGGAGCATCGATGCCATTGCGCTCCAAAGCCGCCAGGTGCAGGTTTTTACCGCGGCGAATGATGTTGCCGCCATTGACGTGGCAGCCAGCGCAATGGTTGGCAAACAGCTCTGCCCCATCCGCCGCAGGGGCAGCCCAAGCCGGCTCTGCGCTGATAACCAGCGCCGCCATCACCACGGCTAACAACGCCAATCTGGCCAACCCCAACCCCCGCAACAGCTTCTGAAGCACCGTGGGAATCCTGCTATCGATGATTCCAGTGTGCGCCTGCAGGCGCTAAACAGGGTCTTACGCCGCCACCTGGGTCCTGGCTAGCCCCTTGCCACCCGTCACCCTGCTGCACAGCGCCGACTGGCAGATCGGCAAGCCCTATGCCCGGGTCAGCGATCCAGACAAACGCGCACTGCTGCGCCAGGTGCGGCTCCAGGCAATCGGCCGTATCGCAACCCACGCCGCCGCCACAGCTGCTGACTTAGTAGTGGTAGCTGGGGATCTGTTCGACTCACCCACGCCTGGCGCAGCGGATGTAAGTGCCGTGTGTGCCGCCATCGGCACGATCCCTTGTGCCGTGCTGGTGATCCCCGGCAACCACGACCACGGTGCCCCAGGCAGCGTGTGGCATACGCCCTATTTCCAGGCTGAGCAGGGGCGCCGCGCCGCCAACCTGCAGGTGTTGCTGGAGGCCACACCCATCGAACTGGCAAGTGTGGTGGTGCTGCCCTGTCCACTACTGCGTCGCACTGATGCAAGCGATCCCTGCGGCTGGCTCAACGGCCTCAACTGGACTGAGCTGCCTAAAAACAAGCCCCGGTTGGTGCTCGCCCATGGCTCGGTTCACGGCTTTGGTGCCACCGACCTTGATGCCGCTGGCGAGCCAGACGACGACAACCCCGGCGATGCCAGCAACCGTTTGCGGCTTGAGGGGGCCTGGTTGGAGCATGTTGACTATGTGGCCTTAGGCGACTGGCACGGCCTCAAACGTGTATCGGAGAAGGTTTGGTACAGCGGCACCCCAGAAGCAGATCGCTTTCCCCGCAGCGCCGACTACCGCTGCGGCCAGGTGTTGCAGGTGCAGCTTGGGCGAGGCGTGCTGCCCCAGGTGAGCCCCTTGGCCACCGGAGCGCTTAGCTGGCATCCGATGCGCATCCAACTGCAGCAAGACAGCGACCTTGAGCGACTCGAAGCTCAGCTGGAACGCCTGCTTGGCGGGCGCATCGGCAGCGACCTGCTGCTGCTGGAGGTGGGCGGCAGCCTCAGCCTGGCTGGCCATCGCCGCTACGCGGAACTGTTGGAGCGCCTGGATGCCCAGCTGCTGCGACTGAAGCTGCGTGGTCGCTGTGAAGCGGCGCCCGGAGATGCCGAACTAGCCGAGCTAACCCAGCGCCCCGGCGATCCCCTGGTTGCCCGGGTTGCCCAAGAGCTGCATCGCTGCCTTAAGGCCCCTGGCGACGCCGACCCCACGGTGGTGCGTCTAGCCCTCAGCGAGCTGCACCAGACCGTGGCCCAGTTGCGGGGCTAAACATGCGCCTGCTCCACGCCACCCTGCGCCAGGTGCGCTTGCACCAGCAGCTCGAGCTTCAGTTTGATCCCCGCTTCACCCTGCTGGGCGGCCCCAATGAGGCGGGCAAGAGCACGGTGGTGGAAGCCCTGCACAAGGTGCTGTTCCTCAAGGCCACTGCCACGGGCCGGGCGGTAGACGAAATGCGCTCCCGCCTGCACAGCGGCCTGCCGGAGGTGGAGCTGGGCTTTGAGGCGGCCGGCGCCCGTTGGGAGCTACGCAAGCGCTTTTCCGGGGCAAGTGGCACCTGCCAGCTCAGCAGCGATGCGGGCCTGGCCCTGCGGGGGGCGGCGGCGGAGGAGCAGCTGGCCCGTCTACTGGGGGTGGATGGGCCAATCGAGGGCAGGCGCCACAGTCAGTTGCCGCTGCGCTGGGCCCACCTCTGGGTGCGCCAGGGGGAGGCCGGCACCAACCTGCTGGGCAGCCCCAGCGAGGCCTACGACGTTGAACAGCTGGTACAACAACTGCAGCAGCGGGGCGCAGCGGCCGCAGCCCTGGAATCCCCCCTCGACCGCCTGGTCAGCGAGCAGCTGCAGGCCCGGCTCGACCAGCAGTTCACGGCCACTGGCAAGGTGAAGGCTGGCTCCCCCCTGGCCGCGGCCCGCCAACGCTGCTCAGACGCCCTACTGAACCTGGAGCAAGCCCAAGCCCTCCAAGCTGAGCTGGAAGCGGCCATGGAGCAGCTGCGCCAAATAGGTCAAAGGCTGCAGTTGATCGAAGCCCAGGAGCGACCGCAGCTGCAGCGAGCTCTCCAGCTGGAGGCCCAGGTGCGGCTGCGGCGAGCCCAGGTCGAGCCCCTGCGCCAGCAACTGAGCAATCTTGAGCAGGCCCAGGGGCAGCTGCAAGCGGTGCAGCGGCAGCTGGGCGAACTAGGGGCGCAGCAGCAGGACTGGCAGCTGCAACGCGCCAGCCGGCAAGAACAATTCCGCAGTTTGGAAGCCAATTGCCAAAGCTCAGAGCAGGCCTGCCAGGAGCTGAAAAACCAGCAGCAGCAACAGGTCGAGCGTCTAGAGCTGGCCCAGCAACTGCTCGATCTAGCCAACCTCGAGCGGGAAGGTCAGCAGCTCCTAGAGCATCAACAACAATTCCAGCGGCTCCAGCTCCAGGCGGAACAGTGCAAGCAGAGCCTTGCCCAGCTGGCACCGATCGATGCCGCCGCTGTGAAGGCCCTGCGGCAGGCCGAACAGCAATGGGCCCAGGCCGAAGCCCGCAGCCAGGCCATGGCGACAGCGATCAGTTTGATTGAGGCGGATCAGCCCGTAAGCCTCGCCGGCCAGCCCCTATCCCCTGGAGAAACAGTTCAGCTAAACGGCAGCGCCGAGCTGGCGGTGGGCTGCGGGGTAAGGCTGCGAATCAGCCCTGGGGGAGGGGAGGCGACCGCCCAAGCTGCGGCTGCCCTGCAGCACAGCGGTACGGCCCTGCGCGAGCTGCAGACCGCAATTGGCGTGGCCAACAGCGAAGCGGCAGAAGTGATTGCCCAGCAGCGCCAGGCCCTGGAGCTCGAGCTGGCCAACCTGCGCCAAGCGGCCAGCGCCATCCCCTGGAGTCGCTTGGAAGAGCAGATCGCCGCCCTTGAGCCGAGGCGTCAGCGCCTGCTCAGCCGGCTGGCACACCATCAATTGCAGCGCCAGAGCCTGGCCGAAAGCGGCGAGTTGCCCCAGGGGCGCGCGGAGCTCGAGGCCTGGATCGAGGAGCTGCGGCGACAAGCCAATGAGCTCAGTCAAAAGCAGCAGCAGGCCGAAGCCGAGCGCACAAGCTGGCGCCAGCAGCTGGAGCAGCAGCACCGAAGCAGCCAGGAGCTGGAGCGAAACCTCGAGCAACTCACGGGCTCCCTGAGCACCTTGGCGGAACGCCAACTAGCCCTACAAGCCAGTCACGGTGATGCGCAGCAACTAACTGATGCGGTGAACAACAGCCGCCAGGCCCTGCTCATCCAAGAGGCGGAGTTGTCTGCCCTGGATAACGAACTGCTCGACAAGCTGCCAGCTGACGGCGCCATCGAGCAGCGCCTACGCCTGCTAGATAGCGAGAAAGACGCCCTGCTCACAAACCGCGGCCAAAACGAGCAACGCTGCCTCACTCTTAGCTCGGATGATCCAGCGGCATTAGTGGAACATCGCCAGGCCGCCTGGGAGTCGGCCCAGGCAGATCTGGAGGCGCTGGAGCTCCAAACCCAGGCATTGCAGATGTTGCAGAACCTGTTTCACCAGACCCGCCAGGATTTCTCCCAGCGCTACAGCGAACCGCTGGAGCAGGCCATTGGGCCCTACCTCCACTACCTGCAAAGCGGCAGGCACCAGGCAAGCCTGGACTTTGACCCCAAAAGTGGGTTTGGCAATTTCGAACTTCAGCAGGGCCAACACCGCTTTGGCTTCGAGCAGCTAAGTGGAGGCATGCGCGAACAATTAGCCGCCGCCCTGCGCTTGGCCATAGCGGAGGTGCTCCAACCCGCCTACGACGATTGCCTGCCGTTGATATTCGACGACGCCTTTGCCAACAGCGATCAACAGCGCCTGCAAGCACTGCAGCAGATGCTGCGCCGAGGGGCCAACCACGGCATGCAACTGATCCTGCTGTCCTGCAACCCGAATGACTATCAGGCGCTGGCTGCCGAGCTTGGCAGTGAAATCGCCCTAGCCGCCTGACCAGAGAGTCGTGGGCGGCAAGACAAAAAAAACCCCGGACCAGCCGGGGGAAACAATTAACAGATGCTTAAGCAGCGTCAAATGGGGACGCAGCTATCACTCTTCGTCTTCGTCGGTGGCACCGGCGGGAATCAGACGAATCTGCTTGCGGCCGAGCTTGATCTCGAACTCATCGCCGGGCTTGAGATCAAGCAGTGCCGTGTAGGCCTTGCCGATCAGCAGGTTGCCATTGCCTTGCACGGTAGCGATGTAGCTGAGTTTGCGGCCGCCCTTGCCAACCTTGCCAGCACCGCCAAGCTCAACGCCCTTGGCTTCAAGCAGGGCCTCATAGAAGGCAGTGAAATTAAGGCGCTCGCCGCCGTCCTTCTTATTGGAGACATAGCCGCAGGCACGGACGATCTCCGACTTACCCACATCGCCAAGCTCTTTGACCTTGGCAAGCAGTTCTGATCCTGTGAGCATCGATTTAGGGGATTGGTGGGTGAATTGGCGGGGCTTAAGAGGTTAGCCCCTAGGAATTACATTCAGAATTTACACCATTAACTGCAGCTGCCAAGCTTTGCCAGGCAATTCAATGCCTAAACATTCAGCCCATTTCGATGCTGGCTGGCAGCGGTGATAGAAAGCAGGCTGAACCCAGCAACGGGATGGAAAACCTGCGGGTGCTGCATCCCGTCGATCTCGATCAAGTAGCAGCGGTGTATCACGACGCCGTGATCAGCCAGGCCAAAGGCCTTTATAGCCAAGCTCAGATTGCGGCATGGGCCAACCATGCCCACACCAGCAATGCTGTTCGCGAAGCCCTGCATAGGGGCTATGGCCTGGCCAGCTGCGCAGCCAACAACCAAAAAATTATTGAAGCTTTTGGGGTGCTGGATCCGCCGCAACGGCTATCGCTTCTCTATTGCCGCGGCAGAGCCTCCCGGCAGGGAAGGGGCCGACTAATCCTGCAGTCCCTTGAAAGCCACGCCTGGCAACAGGGGTGCCGCCAGTTGCACACCGAAGCGAGCCAGCTTTCCAAGCCGCTTTTACTCCAGCTCGGCTGGCAGATCGAGGCCGAAGAGAAGGTGATATTTGCTGGGGAATCCTTCCAGCGATGGCGGATGATCAAAGACCTGAGCCAGCAAAAAGAACGGGGCCGCGATGGCTGAAGCCCAATTGCAGCAATTTCTCGAGAAGGTACGCCAGCTGAATGCCTTCGTGGCCCTCAGCGAGGCCGAGCCATCCCTGCGCCAGGCCCTGCGGGACTGCAGCAATCACCACGCGGTTGTGGAACTAGCCCGCAGCAGGGGCTTCGAGATCGGCCGGCGCTGGGGTGAAACCGATCCCCCCCGGCAAGCCGAAGCCAATCTCTTAGCTAGTCCCTGCCCGGCTACGGGGCAGGAAATCAGCGTTGTTTTAGTGGATCAAAAAAATTGGCGACTTGAGCGGATTCACTCCTGCCTTGCAGCCAGTCCTGAGGGTTTTTGGTACGACCAAGAGGAACACGAGTGGGTAACCCTGCTCCAAGGCAGCGCCCTGCTTGAGCTAGACGGTGAGACGGTGCCTGTAGAGCTCTGCCGAGGAGACAGCCTGCTGATTCCAGCCCACCAACGGCACAGGCTCCTCGCTACGGATCCTGCTCCGGGGACCGTATGGCTGGCCCTGTTCTGGCGGGAGGCTGGCGAATGTTGACGCTGCGAACCAGCCAGAACGCCGCCGCTAAGGCGACCACTGCAATACCTAGCCCGCCGAGAAGCTCGGGCTTGTTTTCAGCCCCGGGGGGCAGCACGATCACCTTTCGAGCTACCGCGGTCATGGCTGTGAGCAACACCAGCTCGATCTGCACCACATGACGGCGCAGATAGGAGGTCACGTTTTGGAGCACCTCCACCGCAATTAGGAGGGTGAGCAGATCGCCCAAAACCGCATTTATCTTGCTGCCAAGCCAGGGCGTATCGGGCTGGAGCACCGACGCGGTTACACCGATCGTTAACTGCACGGTGCCAGCCACCAACACCACCAGCAACACGAAGCCAAGCAGCTTGGCCAGGGATTGCTCGCTGCGATCGATCAGCTCGAGATAGGTGGCGTCTTGCCAGAGCCGGCGCAGTTTTCTGATCACGGTCTCCAGTTAATTCTTGAACTGCTCATAGATAGGTCGGGCTTGGGTGTCGCTGGGGGAGCTTTCCAGCTGGGTGTCACAAGTGATGGATCCATCCGCTGCTGTGACGCAATTTTTGGGCTTGACCTTGGTGGATGGCCCCACGGAACTGCCCGGGCCCAGAAGAAAACTTTCAGACTGGGCCAAGGCTGGAACCATGGCGAGCAAGGTGCTGGCGGCAAGGGTTGCCAAACAAACGCCTGGGAGCTGCATCGAAGCAATAGCTGTTATTTCGCCACTCTGAACGGCCATGCTCAGGTTTGCTGGTCTTGGCGAATTTCCTGCAACAGCAGATCTAGCTGCCCCAGCGAAGCCTCCAACCCCATCCGACCCTCTCCCTCGCTCTGGCCCGCTCCATCTTCGTTTTGCCAGAGCTCCTCAACGCCACACAGCTGCTGGGCGAGGCCAGGCAAGCCGTCGCGGTTGTGAGTGCGTTGCAGCACCTCAAGCAGGACGGGCATCCGAATCGAAGCAGCTTGCAGAGCGCGCCTGAGATCCGCCTGGGTGCGTCCGGTGTGGCGCAGCCAGTCTTTGAGAAAGCTCTGCAGATCATCGAGCTCTGCACCTGTGAGGCTGGCCATCGCTATCAGCGGTTCAGGGGAAACCATTGATCCAGTCTGCGCTGGGCCCGCAACTGCACCGCCGGGGTGCGATGGCGACTGCACAAACCAAGCAACGCCGTAACGGCCACAAGATCGTCGCTGAAGCCCGCCGCAGGAATGAAATCTGGAATCAGATCTAGGGGCACCAGCAGGTAGGTGAGCGCGGCCAGCACGGTGAGTTTGGCTGGTGCAGGGGTCTGGGGGTCAAGCAACAGCTCCAGACACTCCAGGGCAGGCCTGGCCAGGGTGCGGCCAGCTCGGCGCAACAACTTGAGCAACACCACCTCATTCACCTCGGTGCTCTCCAACACCTGGGCATCAACGACGGGAGCATCCGTTGCGGAAGCATCCCCTGAGGTCGGATCTACGAACTCGGTCACGGCAGCACTGCAGCCAACCTGCTTATTCAAGGAGCAAACGACAGCTACTCGGCTTCAACCAAACCGCTATCGATGCCGGTTTTCCGCAATTTGCGCAGGGCCCGCTGCAGCACCTGGCGGCAATACTCCCGGCTGCAATCGAGCTGGCGGGCCACTTCAGCCAGGGTCCGCCATTCGTGGCTGCTATCGAGACCGAAGCGCTGCATCACCACCGTGAGTTCCTTGGGGGTGAGGTTGGCGCATTCGAGCATGGTCCACACCGCGGCCGTGCGCTCGGCAAGCTCAACGCGCTCCATCGGCGGCAGCTCCGGGCTGGGCAACACATCAACCAGCTCAAAGGGATCAGACTTCGATTTCACCACCCCCTGCAGGCTCACGGTGATGCTGCGTAGTTCGCAGCCCAGCAAATCATCCACTGCCGCCTGGGGCAGATGCATCATCTGGGCCAACTGGGCTGGCCTAGGTGCAACTCCGTTGGCCTGGAGATAGCGAGCTTTGGCAGCACGCAATTTTGTGAGTTTTTCATTCACATTGACGGGAATGCGAATGGTGCGGCTCTGGGTGGATAGGGCGCGGGTTAGACCCTGTCGAATCCACCAATAGGCGTAAGTACTAAAGCGATGCCCGCGGCTGGGATCGTATTTCTCCACGGCGCGAGTGAGACCAAGGGTGCCCTCCTGGATTAGGTCCAGCAGCTCTAGGCCCTTGTTCTGGTAGCGCTTGGCCAGGTTGACCACCAGCCGCAGGTTGGCCGTGATCATTTGGTTTTTGGCCAGCTCACCGGCTTTGAGGGTGCAGCGCTCCAGATCATTGAAGTCGCAAGCAGGTCCCGAGCCACCGGCATCACGGCAGCGCTCCTGCAAAAGGGCCATGGCCTGCACCTTGCGACCCAAGGTGAGCTCCTGCTCGGGTGTCAACAACTGATGACGGCCAATTTCACCTAAAAAGACGCTCAAGGAGCTCGCCATGGATCACCTAAGCAATGAATTGAACCTAAGGGCAATCAGCAAGCAGAAACGGACTAACAGAAAAGCTTCCGACTTTCAAAATTCCCCTCAATTCCCGTGCTTGTTCAACTTTCACAATGGCTGCTGATTTCAGCTCCCTGTTGGGCAGGGCAGCAGGCAAGCTGACCGGCCGGTTACGGTTGCCAAGATTTGCCTACTACACATGCCTGGCTTGGCTGCCATCCCCCCTGAAGTGCTCTCCCGCGCTGGGGTGGCCTACGTGCACTACGTGAGCTTCATGCTCTGTTTTGGCGCCTTGGTGCTTGAGCGGCGCTTGATCAAGCCAAATCCAAACAAGGCCGATGCCACCTTGATGGTGATCACCGATGTGGTGTATGGCCTGGCAGCCCTTGCCCTGCTGGTGAGCGGGATTCTGCGGGTTCTGTACTTCGGCCAGGGAAGCGAGTTTTATACGGAGAACCCCCTGTTCTGGTGGAAGGTTGGGCTCTATCTAGGGGTGGGAGGGCTGTCGCTGTACCCCACCATCACCTACATCCTCTGGGCTATCCCGCTGCGCAAGGGCGAGCTGCCCCAAGTAAGCGAAGCTCTCGCCACCCGTCTGGGCTGGATTCTCAATATCGAGTTGGTGGGCTTTGCCCTTGTGCCCCTACTAGCCACCTTGATGGCCCGCGGCGTCGGCCTGCCTGCCTGATGCTGCGGCGATTAAGCCGGCGATTAAGCCGGCGATTAAATCGAGCGAGTTTGCCGGCTTGCGGCCTAGTGCTTGTTCTGGCGCTTTTTCCAGCCAGGGCATTGACAGCCGAAGCAGCTGGGGGTGATTACCGCCAGCGGCTGGTTCCCACACCCCACGGCTGGCCCAAACGTCAGCATTGGTGCGTGTGGATCGAGCCCTCCGCAGCCGACGGGCCTGCCACCCGCTGGGATCAGCTTTGGCTGCAAGCCGTGGAAGCGGCGCTGGCAAGCTGGGCTGAATTGGTCACGATTCACCGCAGCGAAAGCAGGGAATCGGCCCAAGTACAAATATTGAGGCGCCGGCCACCTCTGCAGCGGGGCCGGGCCAGCCATGGCCGAGCCGAGCTAGCTCTGGCGACGAACAAGCCAGGCGACCCCGCCAAAATCGAGCCGCGGGTACTGGTGAGCATCAGCCCTGGGCAGCGACCGGACGCCATCCAGGCGACGGCCCTGCACGAACTTGGCCACGCCTTCGGGATGTGGGGACACAGTGATCACCCCCAAGACGCTATGGCGGGCGTGCCCGGGCCAACCCCCGTGCTGCAACTCACAGCCCGGGATCGGGCCACTTTTATGTGGCTGCAACAGCAGCCCGGTCTTCCAGGCAGCGACGCAACTGCAGCCGGGGACCGGATCGGCTGCCATTAATTGCGCAATGTTGCGCATTGTCAAGTTGTCTGATAATTCAACGAATCTTTTAAAGAGCGCTTGAAAAAACTTATACGTTGCTCGCCTTGAGGATTTTTCACCCCTGTGCCCTTGCCCGTTCTGGCCACCAAGCCACTCACCAACAGCGCTCGTGTCAGCAGCTTTCTGGCCGCCGGTGAGGAAAGCCCCCGCCAGATCGACACCACTTGCCTGGTGCGGGATCCGGCAGCCACCGATGCTGTGATTGAGCAGGCCTACCGTCAGATCTACTTTCACGCCTTCAAAGTGGACCGTGATGCGGTGCTGGAATCCCAGCTGCGCTCCGGTCAGATCAGCACCCGCGACTTCATCCGCCAACTCCTGCTCTCGGAGAAGTTTCAGAGGGATTTTTATCGCTGCAATAGCAATTACAGGGTGGTGGAACAGGTGGTGGGTCGGGTATTTGGCCGACCGGTGCATGGCCAAGCTGAACAGATCGCCTGGTCGATCGTGATCGCCGAGCAGGGGCTGCCCAAGTTTGTTGACGCGCTGCTGAATTCCGACGAATACCGCGACAACTTCGGCGACAACCTGGTGCCTTTTCAGCGCTCGCGGGTACTTCCCGGCCAGGACGTCGGCACCATGCCCTTCAACCAGCAAGCCCCCCGATACGACTCCTACTGGCGTGAGGCGATGGCCAGGCGCGCACCCGCTGAAGGATTAAACCCCTGGACAGACGGCGGCGGCTGGGCCCGCCCGGCCTGGCTGGAAGGCCAGCCCACACCAAGGGTCCAAGCTATCTGGCAATACACCGTGGCAACTGGAGGCTTCGTGCTCACCGGCCTGGTGATCTGGATTGCTGCGGCCATGCTCAGCACAGGCTGAGGCCTCCCTCAGCCCCGCCGAGGAGCGCCGCGGCGGGCAGCCAGCACCTGCTGCACCTGGCGCCAGCTGACGCCGTGGTGAGCAAGCGCCACCTGCAAGTGGAAAACGATGTCGGCCGCTTCAGCGGCGATCTCCTCGCCGTTGTCGTCCTTGCAAGCCATCACAAACTCAGCGCTCTCCTCCCCGATCTTCTTGAGGATGCGGTTGTCGCCCCCCTCAAACAGTTTATTGGTGTAGCTGCCGGGCTCGGGCAGGTCGCGGCGCCCTTCGATCACCCGCATCAGTTCGGTGCAGACATCTGCCGGCGGCTGAGCGGCCGATGGCCCCCCGGCCGTGGGCTCAGGACCGTTGTCGTAGAAGCAGCTGCGGGCGCCGGTGTGGCAGGCCACATCGCCGCTCTGCTCAATGCTGAGTAGCAGCACGTCGGCGTCACAGTCGTAGCGCAGGCCCTTGAGCTGCTGGATATGGCCGCTGGTGGCCCCCTTATGCCATAGCTCCTGGCGCGAGCGGCTCCAGTAGTGCACCTCGCCGCTGGCGAGGGTGCGCTCGATCGCCTCCTGGTTCATCCAGGCCACCATCAACACGGCACCATCGAGCCAGTCCTGGGCGACCGCGGGAATCAAACCAGCTTCGTTGAAGCGCAAGGCCCCAATGAATTGAGGGTCTGGGGGCTGAAATACTGCTGACAAGGCCCTTGCGCTGCTGCTGTCCCGATCCTCACCCATGCCCACTCCGGCCTACAGCTGCAGTAAAACCTTCAGCGGTTATCCCTGTTGCCATCGCCAATGGCGCCACCAGGGCCACTGCCGCTTCGTGCATGGTTACAGCCGCAGTTTTAGCTTCTGGTTTCGGGCCAATGAACTCGACGACTGTGGCTTTGTGGTGGATTTTTCCAGCCTGAAAGAGCTCGAAGCACGGCTTGCAGATCAATTCGACCACACCTTTCTGGCCAATGCCGATGACCCCCTCCTCTCCACCTGGCGCCAGCTGCACGACCAGGGCGCCCTCGACCTGCGCGTGATGGCCAATGTGGGCATGGAGGCCAGCGCGGAGCTGGTGTGGGGCTGGGCCAACGAACTGCTGCACGGCCGCGACAGCGGCCGCAGCTGCTGCTGGAAGGTGGAGGCGAGGGAAAACGAGAAAAATGCCGCCTGTTTTGAAGCCCTGCCCGGGTGGTTCAAACCCTGACATCAAGCCAGCAATGACTGGGCCAGGGGCTCGGGGCTCCTATCTTGCGCCTCAATGAACCGCCACCGCCCGATGGGCCGCTTGCTCCTCCTACTAACTGCTGCCCTGTTGCTGCCCACTACTGCCCTGGCTGAGCCCACTCGAAGTAGTGGTGGAGTTCAGGCGCTTTACCCCACTAAAGCCGCGGCCGAAAAAGCAGCCAAGCATTTCCACTGCACCGGAGCGCACCAGATGGGCGATCAATGGATGCCCTGCACCAAACACACCGATGGCTCTGGCAGCCATACGCCGGCCCACTGATGGCCAAGTGCGGCGACAAACCCAAACTGCTGGCCATCGGCATCGCCCCCCAGGGCATCATCTCGATCGGCATCGTGCCAATGGGGGTCGTGAGCATTGGGGTAGTGCCGATGGGCTTGCTGAGCCTCGGTGCCGTGGGCATGGGGGTGATCAATATCTGCGTGGTGGGGATGGGCATCGTTGTGGCTGGCGTCAACGTGATGGGCATCTGGAACGCCGGAGCTAGCTCTCCCCACCAGCACCACCAAGCGGCCACCAGAACCCATTCCCCAAACCTCTACGCCTACCCAAGCAAGCAGGAAGCCCTGATCAAAGCCAAACAGATGGGCTGCAACGGCGTTCATGCGATGGGTTCGCTGTGGATGCCCTGCGCCCCCCATCCCGAGCTCGAGCCACCCCCAGCTGCGCAAAGCCGAAGACCCTGAATCAGCATCCATGATGTCCATCCCTGCGGGTTGCTCTTGGCACAGCTGGCCACCGCCTGGGCGATTTTTCAGGGTCTGCTGCTCGAAGCCCTGCCGTTTCTGCTGATTGGCGTCGGTATCGCCAGCCTGGCCCGCTGGCTGGCCCCTGGAGGTGCCTGGCTACGGCAGTTGCCCGCCCACCCCCTGCTGGGGCCCCTCACCGGTGCCGCCCTTGGCTTTGCCCTACCCGCTTGTGAATGCGGCAACGTGCCGGTGGCACGGCGGCTGCTGGCCGGTGGTGCCCCGGTTGGCACGGCCCTGGGCTTTTTGTTTGCCGCGCCGGTGCTGAATCCAATCGTGCTGGCCAGCACCTGGGCCGCCTTCCCCAACCAGCCCTGGCTACTGGCGGCCCGCCCCGGAGCAGCCCTGCTGCTGTCGGTGCTGCTGGCCATAGTGCTGCGCCTGCTGCCCGAGGCCGAATTACTAGATCCGGTGCTGCTCGAAGAACGACGGCTGAGTCAGCCCTTGGCCCAGGTGGGGCTGCTGGAGCGTCGCAGCGGGCTTGTGGGTGCCATCGACGCCAAGGCGCAGCCCGTCCAGGTGGCGCGGCCGCCCTTGCAGGAGGTGCTCCAGCACGGCAGCCGCGAATTTCTCGATCTGGCCGCCCTGCTGGTGCTGGGTTGTGCCATCGCCGCCACGGTGCAAACCTTGCTGCCGCGCAACTGGCTGCTGGCGGTGGGGGGAGCACCAACCATCTCTGTGCTGAGCCTGATGCTGCTGGCGGTGGTGGTTTCGGTTTGCTCCAGCGTTGATGCCTTCCTCGCCCTGGGCTTCGCTGCCCAGGTCACCCCGGGAGCGCTGCTGGCCTTTCTGGTGCTGGGCCCGGTGGTCGACCTGAAGCTGCTGGGACTGTTCCGGGTGCTGTTTAAGCCCAAGGCCATCGCCCTCACCAGTGCCGCCGCAGCGGTGGCCGTGCTGGTGCTGGGGCAATGGGTCAATTTGCTGCTGCTGTGATGCGCGCCTTCGCCCTGGGGCTCTGGGGAGCCGTGCTGCTGCAAAGCAGCCTCAGCGGCAGGCTGGATCTCTTGCTCAGCGGCGTTTTCCACCCACTGGTGGCGCTGAGCGGTGTGGCATTGCTGCTGCTGGCGGGCCTGCTGCTGGCTGAACTGGCGCTAAGGGGCCGGGAAAGTCCAGCCCCATCGCGACGCCAAGCCATCCCCAAAACCTGGTGGCTGAGCGCCGCAGTGGCTTTGCTGGTATTAGCGATTCCCCCCAACCCCTCCTTCAGCACCCTGGCCGCCAACCGGCCCGCCGAGCTGGGCGATGAGACTGAGCTGAGCTTCGTGCTGCCGCCAGCCCAGCGCAGCCTCACCGATTGGGTGCGCTTGCTACGCAGCCAACCCGACCCCAGCCTCTACGCGGGTGATCCCGTGCGGATCAGCGGCTTTGTCTTGCCCCAGCCAGGTGAGCCCCCCCAGCTGGCCAGGCTGCTGGTGCGCTGTTGCCTCGCCGATGCCACCCCGGTGGGCCTGCCGGTGCGCTGGCCGGCGGGCCGGATGCCCCGGGCGGATCAATGGCTGGCGGTGGAGGGCACCATGGCTATTGAAGAACGCAACGGCCAGAGCCGCAGCGTGGTGGTAGCGCAGCGAATCACGCCGATTGCCCGGCCCAAGCGCCCCCTGGAACCATGACGGCAACGGGGCAACGGATCACGTTGGTGCTGGCGGCAGGACTCGCCCTGGCCTTGCTGCAGCAACAACTACTGCTACGACGCCCACCACGACTGCTGGAGCTGGAATCCAGCAGCGCCAGCTCCGGTCCAGCAGCCCTGGACCTGCGCTTCAGCCGACCGATGCGCAGATCCAGCCTGGTGGGCTCCAGCAGCCTGCAACCCCAGCTGGCCTGGATGTGGCTGGGGGAAAGCAACCCCCTGCGCCTGCTACTGCTTCCAGGCCAAACCATCCCCGGACCATTGCGGTTGCTGCTGGCAGGGGTCGACCGCCGCAACCTGCCCCTGGGCCGCCAGCAGTGGCACTGGGACCCCCGGCCGCGCTTGCTGGCGGTGGTGCCCGTGGCCGGCGGCGAACAGCTGCAGCTGCAACGGCGCGATGGCAGCTGGCAGGCGCTGACCCCGGTGTGGCCGCAGCTGGCCCAAGTGCAGCCCCTCGGCAACGGTGCCGGTGTGGCCGTGCTCAGTGGTGATGGCATGGGCAGCCACCGTCTCTGGCTGCTGCCGCTGCAGCAACACAACCTGGTGCGCGAACCGCGGCGCCTCTCGGAACCGGTGGCGGGTGGGCTTCAACCCCTAGACGACGCAGCCCTGCTGTTTGCCCACCTGAGCAGCAACCGACGCGGCGACCTGCTGGTGCAATCGTCCACCACCGCCCTGGATCCGGGGAGCACCAGTGTGCGTACCGCCCAGGGGCGCCAATGGCCCCTGCCCCACTCTGCTTCTGGCCCCATGCAGCTGCTCCCCGAGGGAGGCGGGGTGGTGGTGCCTGAGCTTGAAGGCCTCACCCTGCACAACCTGCCGGGCCAGCCCCGCCGGCGCCAGCTGCTGCCTGGCAGTAGGGAGCTCAGCAGTTTCTGCCCCGTGAGCGGCCGCGCCCTGCTGGTGCGGCACTGGCCCGACTACCGGCGCTCCCTTGAGCTGGTGGAGCCGGGCCAACCGCCGCGGCAGCTTTGGATCGGCAGCGAAGCCGTCCTGGCCAGCGCCTGCGACCGGGGTGGGGATCGGGTCTGGCTGGTAGTGAGCAACTGGGCGCAGGGATCCCAGCCCCTGATGCTGGCCCTCGATCGCCGCGGCCAACTGCTCAAGCAACGCTCCTTGAAGGGCTGGGAGGTGGAGCCGGGAGCGCCGATGTTGTTTGATCCCACCCGCCAGCAGCTGCTGCTCACCCTGCGCTCTGGCAGCCACGCCAAGCCGGTGCTGGTAGATGGCAGCAGCCTCAGCCTGCAACCCCTGGCCAAGCAGGTGCGCCTGGCCCTGTGGCTACCCGCTGGCTGATAGACGCCGGTGCTGCAGGGAGGCCAGGGGCAGCAGGCCCATGCACAGCACACCGATCAAGGGACCGGGCGGCAGGTTCACAGCTGGCTGGATCGCCAACAGAAAGCCGCCACCGCTGATCCCCATACCCACCAGGGCTGAGCGCCAGAGGGCTTGGCGCAGGCTGGCGGCTCCAGCCAAAGCCACTAGGGCCGGAGCACCCATCAAGGCAATCACCAGAACCACCCCCACGGCGGTCATGGCGCTCACCACCGTGAAGGCAGTCACCAGGGTGAGCAGCAGCCGCAGCCGCTGCACCGGCAAACCAGCACTGGCGGCGCCGAGGGGATCCACCCCCAGATACACGTAGTGGTGATAGCGCCAGGCGAGCAGCAGCAGCACTGCCACCAGGGCCAGCAGGCTGCGCAGCAGGTCGGCAGGAGCGGCGGCCAGCAGATCGCCAAACAGCACCGCCTCCAGATCGACCCGGATGTGCAGCAGGGGAATCAACAGCACCCCTAAACCGAGAAAGCCAGCCAGCACGGTGTTGAGCACCGCCTCATCGCCCCCTTCCCCAGAACGATCACCACGGCTGAGCCGCTCCGCCAACAGGGCACCGGCTAGGCCGCTGATCACCCCACCGAGGCCCGGATCAAGCCGCAGGGCCAGCGCCAGGGCCAAACCCGGCAACACCGCGTGCGACACGAGATTTGCCAGGAACAGGCGCCGCTGCACCAGCAGCAAGGTGCCGGCCAATGGGCAGAGGCCGCCGATCACCAGCGCCAGCACCAGGGGCAGCAGCCACCAAAGAGTCTCCATAGGATCAGCGCACTACGCCCCAGCCACTCTGGCCATGCCCACCCAGGTTGCCGCGTCAAGCGACCGCCAGCAGCTGCTGCTTACGGCGTTGCGCCAAGCCGACCGGGAACTCTCCGGCCAGGACCTGCACGCCCTGCTGCGCCAAGGCTCCCAGCCCATGGGGCTGGCAACGGTATACCGCCACCTGCGCCAGCTGCAGCAGCGGGGCTGGATCCGCTGCCGCCACCTGCCCAGCGGCGAGGCTCTGTTCGCCCCCACAGAGCGCGACGAACACCACCTCACCTGTGTCGACTGCGGCGCCACGGTGGTTCTTAATAACTGCCCCATGCACGACGTGCACCTAGACGGCGGCCAGAGCGCAGGCTTCCAGCTGCTATTTCACACCCTGGAATTTTTCGGGCTCTGCGGAAGCTGTCAACAGCGCCAGGCCAGCTAGCGCCAGCCCATCAACCGCAGCAGTGGTTGCCTACCCGCAGGTCGCCGAGGGCCTGGCGCACTTGCTGGGGGCTGCCGTCGGCGAGCAGGGAGCGATCGAGCACCAGCACCCTGTCGTAGGCGTCGAGGTCGCGGCCCCAGTCGTGGCTGCTCACCAGCAGGGTGAGACCGGCATCGCGCAGCTGGCCCATCACCTTGAGCAGCTGGGTGCGTGAAGGGGGGTCGATGGCAGCGCAGGGCTCATCCAGCAACAGCAGCCTGGCTGGCTGCACCAGGGTGCGGGCCAGCAGGGCTCGCTGCTGCTGGCCACCGGACAACTGATCCAGGCGCCGGCCCGCCAACCCTGCCAGGCCCACCCGCTGCAGGGCGGCTTCCACATCGCAGCAGCCAGGACGCTTGGCGGCCATCCGCCCCAGGGCCACCAACTCCCGCACAGTGATCGGAAAGTGCCAGGCGATCTCCCCCCGCTGGGGCATCAAGGCCAACTGCTGCCGCGCCAGGGCCAAGGTGAGGGGCACCCCATCGAGCCGGATCGAACCGCTCTCGATTGGCAGCTGACCCTCAATGGCCTGCAGGAGGGTGCTTTTGCCAGCGCCGTTGGGGCCCACCAGGGCGGTGAGCGTGCCGGGCTCGAGCTCAAAAGCCACACCGTCGAGAGCCAGCTCGCCGCCGCGGCGCACCCGCAGCTCACTCACCTCAAGCGACACGCAACACCATCAGGGCA
This sequence comes from Cyanobium sp. A1C-AMD, assembly GCF_024346495.1. NCBI lineage: Bacteria > Bacillati > Cyanobacteriota > Cyanophyceae > Synechococcales > Prochlorococcaceae > Cyanobium > Cyanobium sp. A1C-AMD. Next base: position 24,095 of record NZ_JAGQDB010000020.1, read on the forward strand.
ACCGCAAACCTAACGACGGTCGAGCACCAGCACCCGCGCTCCCAGCACGGCAAATACCGACACCGCCGCCGTGACCCCGAGGTCTCCGCCGATCCCCGCCAATCGCGGAGCGAAGCTGAAGCTCAGCAGGGCGAACAGCAGACCCATCGCCAGCAGCAGGGGCACCGGGCGCGGGGCGAGCTGCTCTGGAGCTGTCATGCCGACAAAACTGGCACCCAGCCAGGCATCACTCAGGGGCACCGGCTCCAGCTGGAGGGCAGCTGGCAGAGCCCCCAGCAGGATGGCCAGCAGCATCGAGGGCAGGGCCGAGCCGAGCACCACACCCAGGCCCAAGCGGTAGCTGAGGGCGTGGGTCACCAGCGGAGACAGCAGTGACAGGATCAGCACCAAGCTGCGCTCGACGGCAGTGAAGGGATGCAGGCTGGCGCCCGAGCCCATCGCGCCAGCAGCCACGGCCAGGCCCATGACGCCAACCACCCCCAGGAATGCGGTGGTGCCGAGCTTGCCGCCGATGCCGCTCCAGCTGTCGCTCAGAACCGACAACACCAGCCCAGCTAGGCCCCCTGCCAGAACAACCCAGGCCGGATGGCCCAGCACCAGCTGGGAGGTCATGCCGGCAAAGGCTCCGCAATACACCGGGGCTGCCACCCCTTGCCAGCGGTGCCTGGATCGGCCTGCAGCCTCCAGCGCTCCACCGGCCACCCCAACCAGGGCGGTGGCCAGCACCACCGAGGCAGAGGCGCCGCGCGTCAGGGCCAGCACCCCGAGGGCGGCCAGGGCCGCCAGGGCCACTGCTGGCCACTGAACCCTGCCGGCAGGGCCATGGCCGGCATGCCGCAGAAAACCAACCAGCACCAACACGCCCAGCAGAGCCCACACCAGCAGCAGCGCCACGGGCGCCCCCAGAACAAAGCCATCCAGATAGAAGACGAGCAGCACTCCGGCCATCAGCAAGGCGTGGGGCCTGGTCATGGCGGGGGGAACGCAAACCCGTCGATTCTGCGTGGCCCACCGTCCCCGCACCTTCAACAGCCACCCATGCACCATCAGCAGCCACCCCAGCACCAGCCGCGGGCAGCCGGTACAACTTGAGAACCATTATCATTCAACAAACTTTGGGCCTGGCTGGTCTGTCTCTGTGACGCACCGATCGCACACGCCACTCCGCCTCACCGTTGCTCTGGCGCTGCCTCTGGCCGGGGCTCTGGCCCTGGCCGGCTGCGGATCCACCCCACCCGCCGAAGTGATCGCCGGCGATGGCGTGCTCTGTGACATCACCCAGCGCCTAGCCGCAGACGACCTGCGGGTGCGCTGCCTGCTGCAACCGGGAGATGACCCGCACCAGTTCCGGCTGACACCGCAGCAGAGCCGCGACCTCAGCCAGGCCCAGCTGGTGCTAATCAATGGGTATGGCCTCACCCCCTCCTTGGCCGAGCAGAGCAAGGCGGTGGCGGTGGCCGAGCGGGCCGTCCCGGGGAGCCCCGAACTCAAAGTGCTGCAGGACAGCCAAGGCGACCACCAGGAGGAAGGGCACGCCGCTGGCCACGCCCACGCCGATCTCCACGATCACGGCGATCGGGATCCCCACGTGTGGCACGACCCCGGCCAGGCCAGCGCCATGGTGCAGCTGGTGGCCAAGCAGCTCGAGCAGCTCAAACCCGCTGCCAGCCCCCGCATCACCGCCCGGGCCAGGGCGATGACGACCGTGCTCGGCCAGCTCGACCGCTGGAACCGCCAACAGTTTTCCACCATCCCCGTGGCCCGGCCCCTGGCCAGCGGGCACCGCGCCTTCGCCAGCCTGGCGCGGGCCTACGGGCTCCAGGAGCTGCCCCTTGTCGACTCCATGAGCAGCAGCGACAACCTGCGGCCCCAGGCCTTCCAGGCCGTGGTGCAGCAGCTCAAGCAGGAGCAGGTTCCGATGCTGTTCAGCGAACAACTGCCGCCCAGCAAGGCACTGCAGCGCATCAGCGCCCTCAGCGGCGTTCCCCTTTCAGCCGAGCCCTTGGTGGCCGACGGCCTGGCTCCAGCGGGCGATGGCTCCGCCAGCAGCCTGGTGGCCACCCTCAGCGCCAACACCTGCCTGATCGTGAACGGCCTTCAGGGCCGCTGTGACCGGGCCAGCCAACAGGCCCTGATCCAAAGCTGGCAGGCGATTCACTGAAACAAGGGGACAACAAGGGCGGAAGCGTGGATCGCGACCGGATCGCGACTTGATCAAAACATGAATGAGAACCGTTATCATTCCTGGAGCGTCCCTCGTGGCGGCCTCCACAAGCCTGGGTAATCAACGGAATGGCATCGATCCGACAACTAATGGCTGCACCGGCAGTCCTGGGCCTGCTGACGCCTAACGCGGCTGCAGCAGCCGAGCTCAACCTTGAGCGCGTCAACCATTACGCGCGCAGCCAGGAGCAAGTCACCAGCATCAGCCAATTCACCGATCTGCGCCCGAGCGACTGGGCGTACCAGGCCCTCAGCAACTTGGTCGAGCGTTACGGCTGCGTGGCCGGCTACCCCAACGGCACCTTCAGAGGTGGGCAGGCCATGACCCGCTTTGAGGCCGCCGCCCTGCTTAACGCCTGTCTCGATCGCGTCACTGAAGTCACCGACGAGCTCAAGCGCCTGATGGCGGAGTTCGAGAAGGAACTCGCCATCCTCAAGGGCCGCGTCGATGGCCTCGAGGCCAAGGCTGGGGAACTGGAAGCCAGTCAGTTCTCCACCACCACCAAGCTCTCCGGCCTGGCCACCTTTGTGGTGGGTGGGGTGAGCAACAACCCCGCCGGTGAGCAGGTCACGTTCAACTACGACCTGCAGCTCAACCTCGACACCAGCTTCAGCGGCAAGGATCTGCTGCGCACGGTGCTGCGGGCTGGCAACTTCGATGGCGATCGCAATGCCTTCGGTGGCGGCCTCTCCACCCTGGAGATCGCCTTCCAGGAGGAGGGCGGCCCCGACATGGTGGGCATCGACAAGCTCTTCTACCAGTTCCCGCTTGGGCAGTCTCCGATCGGTGGTCAGTTCACCGCCACGATCGGCGGCCGGGTGGGCCAGGAGGACATGCTCGCCCTCTGGCCCAGCGCCTATCCCAGCGACACCATCCTCAACGTGCTCACCCTCAATGGGGCGCCACTGGCCTACAACAAAAACCTCGGCCCCGGTTTTGGCCTCTGGTGGCAAGACAACGGCTGGAGTGTGAGCGCTAACTACGTGGCGGCCAACGGGGCCGATTCCTCCCAGGGCCTATTCAGCAGCACTTCAGCAGGCACCAGCACCGTGCAGCTGGGCTACGGCCAGGAAAACTGGGGCCTCGCAGCGATCTACTCCTATATAGATGCAGGCGTGGGTGTGCCGGGTGCCACCCCCTTCATCACCACCCAGATCGAAGAGAACGACGTCAACACCAATGCCTTTGGCATCAGCGGCTTCTGGCAGCCGGCCAAGAGCGGCTGGATCCCCTCGCTCAGCGCTGGTTACGGCGTCAACGGCAGCTCCGGCTCAGACCTGCGCACCAGCCAGTCGTGGATGGTGGGCCTGCAATGGAGCGATGTGCTGGCTGAGGGCAACAGCTTTGGCATGGGGGTGGGCCAACCCGCCTTTGCAACCGCCACCCGCAATGGGGCTGCCAGCGAATCCGGCGTATGGGCTTGGGAGTGGTGGTATCAGTGGCAGCTCACCGACGCCATCTCCGTGACCCCGGCAATCTTCGTGCTCAACAACCCTGGCGGGAATGGGGGCGGGGCCAATCAATTCGGTGCCCTGATCAAAACCAGCTTCCAGTTCTGAGCCGAGCCAACCCCTGCCCAATGGATTGCGGCAACGGGTTCCTAGTGTCATCACAGCCAAGCCATGCCCCACTCCATGACCGCCAGTGCCACCCCCACGGGCCTGCCCGTGACAATCCTCACCGGCTTTCTGGGGGCGGGTAAGACCACCCTGCTCAACCACATTCTCAGCAATCAGCAGGGGGTCAAAACCGCCGTGCTGGTCAATGAATTCGGTGAAATCGGCATCGACAACGACCTGATTGTTGCCACCGGCGAAGACATGGTGGAGCTGAGCAACGGCTGCATCTGCTGCTCAATCAACGGCGAACTGCTCGAGGCGGTGTATCGCATCCTGGAGCGCCCCGATCCGGTGGACTATCTGGTGGTGGAGACCACCGGCCTGGCCGATCCCCTGCCGGTGGCCATGACCTTCCTCGGCAGCGACCTGCGAGATACCACCAGGCTCGACTCGATCATCACCCTGGTAGACGCCGAGAACTTCAGCGACGAGCTGCTGGAGGGTGAAGTGGCCCGGGCCCAGATCGTTTACAGCGACATGCTGTTGCTAAACAAATGCGACTTGGTAGCTGAGGAGCGGCTGGCTGCCCTGGAGGCCCAGTTGCGGGAGATCAAGACCGATGCCCGCATCCTGCGCTCGGTGAAGGGCGAAGTGCCCCTGCCGCTACTGCTCAGCGTGGGACTGTTCGAAAGCGACAAAATTGTTGCCCAGCAGCAGCTCAGCGCCGAGCCAGACCACAGCTCCTGCGATCACGACCACGGCCACTGCGAACACGAGCACCACGATCACAAGCACGATCACCACGACCACAATCACCACAACCACAATCACGCCGATCACCCCGACCACGCCGCCATCGAGGGATTCACCTCGTTGTCGTTTGCGGCGGAGGGGCCCTTCGCCCTACGCAAGTTTCAGAACTTTCTCGACAACCAGCTGCCAGCCGAAGTGTTTCGCGCCAAGGGGATCCTCTGGTTCAACGAAAGTGAGCGCCGCCATGTGTTCCACCTGGCTGGCAAGCGCTTCTCGATCGACGATTCCGACTGGCCAGAGGGCTCAGGACGCAAGAACCAGATCGTGCTGATCGGTAAAAATCTCGACCACGCCCTGTTGCGCCGGCAACTGCAGGTGTGCGTTGCCAAAGATTCCGGCAAGGGCTTCGCTTGAACGGGATACTGACTCAGAGGATTCAGCCAGTTTCATGATGTCCACCACCCTGCGCCAACTGGCCCCGGCCGCCGCCGCTGGCTTGGCCCTCAGCTTGTTGTCGACCCTGCCAGCAGGTGCCCATGGCTTGGCAGGCGCTGGCCTGGCCGCAGGAGCAAGCCACCCGCTGCTTGGGCTAGACCACTTGCTGTTACTGCTTGGCGTTGGCGGCGCTGCCGCCTTGGCAGGCCCATCCCTATTGCTGGTGGCCCTGGCTGCAGCGATTTCTGGCGGCTTGTATGGGGCCTTAGGGGGCAACCTGCCAGGAGCTGAGGTGTTAGCAGCCTTGATGGTGTCTGGTCTTGGCCTAGCGCTGGCTGCACGCCAGGGCCAGCTGCTGGCCGTAGTGCTGGCAGGAGGAGTGGCTATTCACGCCATGCTGCATGGCCAGGAAGCCACAGGCAGCAGCACAGACCTGCTGGGCTGGTGGCTAGGGGCGAGTCTCAGCTCAGCGGCCGTGGTGGGTGCAAGTTTCGCCGTGATTCGCCAACTAGCCCCCAGCTGGGGGCGGCGCTTGGCAGGTGCTCTCTGCATCGGCGGAGCGCTGCTAGCACTTGCGCAGTTGGCGTGAGAACCGTCCTAAGCGGACACTTTTGTTACACAAGCACCTTGCTGAGCTAGCTACGCTTATCAAAGCGAAATTAAACGCCATGGCCGAGCTAATCCTTTTCTCCGGCGTTTTCGCCTTGTTTGGCTTGGCTTTTTGGCTCGCCACTGATTCAGATGATGACAACGGTGGTGGTGGCCTGATGCAGCCCGTGCTGGTCCCAGTGCGCGTCAGGCAAAACCGGTGATATTGATCACATCATTCTGAATCAATAGTCTTCACGCCCACCGACTCAATCAAATAGAAGTATGGCTTGTTGAGTCCCCAGTGGACATCAACAAACTTCTGTTGTGAGGAGTCCATGAATCAGTTACATCGCCTATTGCTGGCCCCTGCAATTTTTGGCGTAGTTTTGCCAGCCTTGGCCGCCCCAGACACCGCCTTGGCCAATGAAATCTCGTCGCTGAATGGCAGGGAGGCAATCAATGACTACATGGAGCAACAAGAAATTGACGAGCTCAAGGCTTGGCGCTCGCGCAACCAGGTCACCAGCGTCAACCAATTTTCCGACGTAAGGCCTACCGACTGGGCATACCAAGCACTTACCAACTTGGTTGAAAAGTACGGCTGCGTGGCCGGCTATCCCAATGGCACCTACAAAGGTGGCCAGGCCATGACCCGCTTCGAAGCGGCGGCCCTCTTAAATGCCTGCCTCGACCGTGTCACCGAAGTGACCGACGAGCTGCAGAGGTTGATGGAAGAATTCAAGAAGGAACTAGCTGTGCTGAAGGGCCGCGTCGACGGACTTGAGGCCAAGGTGGGCAGCCTGGAAGCCCAGCAGTTCTCCACCACCACCAAGCTCAAAGGCGAGGTGAACTTCATCCTGGGTGGAGTACCCGACTACAACTCGGACACGAGGGTTGGAACTCCTCCCGTTACTGTTGGTAAGCAGGATCGCGCCACCTT